>JAIXXV010000024.1 GCA_027490575.1 bacterium
AAGCTTACGACTGGAAAGATGTCATCACGAACAGGTGATGTTATATCAGGCGAGTCACTACTTGGACAAATGATCGAGATGTCACTCGAAAAGATGAAAGATAGACCATTGTCAGATGAAGAAAAGAAAAATGTATCTGAAGCTGTTGCAGTGTCTGCCATAAAATACACTATACTTCGACAGGCTACTGGAAAAGATGTCATCTTCGATCCAGAAAAATCCTTATCTTTTGAAGGAGACTCCGGCCCGTATCTACAATACTCATATGTTAGAGCTAGATCACTTCTCGAAAAAGCAAAAGAGCAAGGTATAGGCGAATGGGTTTATGACTCATCTGTAAAAGCTACTTTCGGCCAAGGTACAAGCATCGGTGGAGGATCTGGGTCAAGCCTAACGGGTACTGAAGAAAAACTTACAAAATCTCTCGAAAGATTTTCAGAGACTACCGAACGTGCGATACAAGAAATGGCACCACACCATGTTGCAAACTACTTGATGGATATTGCAGGTACTTTCAACTCATACTATGCAAATACTCATATCATCAACGCTGACGATGCGCATTCTCCGTACAAACTTGCTCTAGTAAAAGCCTTCTCAGTTGTAATGAAAAATGGTTTGAATCTGTTGGGTATAAAAGCGGTGGAGAGGATGTAGACATATTGCCACCAAACCCATTTAGTACTATATTAACCAATATATGGATAATCCTTACGAAATAATCCTTTACTATAAATACACTTACATTGCAGATCCGCAGGGTTTTGTTGATTGGCATAGAGGTGTTTGTGAAAATCTTGGTCTAAAAGGCCGTGTCCTTATAGCTAAAGAGGGTATCAACGGTACGCTAGAGGGTAAGCCTGCTGACACTATGGAATACTGCAGACTTATGCACCGGCAAGACGGTACAGCAGGTACATTTGGAGACTTTAGAGATGTGGTTTTCAAGAGAAGTCCTGGTACTGGAGTAGCATTTCCAAAACTAAAAGTGAAGGCTCGAGACGAGGTGGTGTCACTAAAACTTTCACATGGTTCAGATGTTGATCCAAACGAGACTACAGGGGTTCATCTAAAACCAGATGACCTAAAGGCATGGTATGAGAACGGTGAGGATTTTCTAGTAGTTGATATGAGAAATGATTATGAATACAAAGTGGGTCATTTCAAAAATTCTATAAATCCAAAGATGACAAACTTCCGAGACTTGCCAGATGTATTGCCACAACTAGAAGAAGTGAAGAAAGCATCAAAAGAAGGTAAAAAAATACTAACAGTTTGCACGGGTGGTATACGTTGTGAAAAAGCCTCAGGCTTCTTGATGAAAAATGGTTTTGAAAATGTCTATCAGCTAGACGGTGGTATGCATACATATATGGAGCAATTTCCAGGTGAAGATTTTCTAGGTGCACTTTATGTTTTTGATGGTAGAGAGACTTTGGCATTTACTGACAATCGACCTGTAGTTGGTAAGTGTGATATTTGCCAAGAGACAACTGAAAAATACAGCAACTGCGCAAACATAGAGTGCCATAAAAAGATGCTTTGTTGCGAAGAGTGCAAGATAAATTCTCACGATGATGCCAACAATTTGATGGACGAATATCCGGAGACAGAACACATTGTCAAAAAGATTCTTGATAGAGAGACGGATGCTTTTATTTTCTGTAGCGATGAGTGTAAAGAGATAGTGATGGACAAGGTTAAAAAGACTGTAAATGTTTAGGGTAGTATTATATAAATAAAATACTTAATAAAAAAAATGAAAACGTGGATATCGCCTAAGGCTCAAAAAGGATTAAAAAGTAAAATATCGGGTAAAGGTATTTTTGCAATCAGCGATGTTGCCATGGATGAAATTGTAATAATAAAGGCGGGGTCTTTTTTAACACAAAAAGAAGTAAAATCTTTACCATTTAACGAGATGCACGCAGAGCTTCAAATCTCAGATAATTTGTTTGTCTGCCCAAAAGATGAGTCAGAATATGAGGACAGTATGTCATATATTAACCATAGTTGTAACCCGAACGTGGGGATGAGGGGTGATATTGTATGTGTGGCCATGAGAGAGATAAAAGAAGGAGAAGAGCTGACTATAGATTATGGGATGGTATGTAATCAGGATTACCAAATGAACTGTATGTGCGGGACAGATAATTGTAGAAAGGTAATCACTGGTCAGGATTATAAACTGCCAGAAGTTCAAAAGCACGGAAAGTATCTTTCTGCCTATGTTAAATCAATAATCGGTAAATCATGTTAAAGAGGTTGGTAGGTGGAAATAGTGAGTTACGGAAATAATTGACAAAAATCCACCAAAGGTTCATGATTGAATACCAGATGTTCTTTGTGCTGCAACTGTCAAAAGTTGTAGGAGAATGTCACTCTCAGATTCAGAAACTCAACAAACTCAAACTAGAAAGTGAAACACACCCATGACTAACCGCGCTGCCGTCAATCCAATCCCTGGAAGCAGGGCTCACTGGAACCTTTTGTGGAAAAAAGACCCGACTCGTCATATGCCGACTAGTCGCTATCACGATCCAAAAGGTTCTGGCAAGCTCCCTCCCAGGTGTGGTCCTAAAAATGCCCGGCCGCGCTAAGTAACTCATTCCATAAACCCATACCCACCCACCGAACTGGAGACTCGGCGGGTGTTTTTCTGTCTCGGAAAATCACGCGCTTTTATTTGCATATGCACTGATGCCTTAGCAAAACCTCTCATTTTTGCTCTTTTTCCATAATATTGGTATGGTGTAATGACTTGATATAAATCAATTTATCTAGAATCGCCCCAGAAATCATGAAAACTATCGCCCTAAAGAACATTGCATAC
>JAIXXV010000016.1 GCA_027490575.1 bacterium
CAGCATTTGAAGCAAGAATACGGGCATTTTTTTGGCTTACTATAAAACCGTTGCCGATACTCTGTCCATCACCATGTAGTAATGCAGCTAGAGCTGAAGGAGAGCCGTGTTCGGGGGTACCGACCAACATAACCTTGTCTACCAACCCAGCCAAACCCTGCTTGGATAACTCCCTCAATATCTCATCTGTCACCAGTCCCCCATAGCTATGGGCTACAATCATAACCTTCTTGTTGCGAGAGCTTTCAGATAAATCCTTTATCATTTTGACAATATCTGCTTTGTTGCTTTCAACTATATCAGATGGTGCCAGTCGCCAATCATAAGCAAATGTTTTCCAATCATTTATAATTTTATCCTTTTTCAAATCCTTAAGATTATCCAAAAAACCCTTATAGATGTCTTTTTTAAAGTATCCGCTTAGATACGATACATTGTCTAAAACACCTCGCGCATATACGCCTCTTTCTTTTGAGACTCCGAGGTTGTCTAAAAATAGATTTTTGATATCACCATTTCTGCCAGGTTCCCATAACATCCTATCAATGCCAAAACTTTTCTTATACAGTCTACTTCCCTGTAATCCTGGTATAAAAAGTACACTTGAACAGCAGTTGCTCTTCTTGGGTTTTTCAAAAAGCCAAGGATAAAGTAACGCCGCTTGATCGGTTTCAGCCACATCACCTGTTCCTGGTGTATTGAGTATTGAGTGATACGGACCCGATGAAGAGTTCCACCAGTTTTCCATAGCATATACAGTCCCTCCGAAAGCCTCAAGTGCGTACTGCATATTATTCTCAAAGATATTATTTTTAATAGTTGAGGATGCATTGTACTGCGCTATGCCTATACCATTTTTTTCAAATGTATTTTTGTCAGCCTCCACTCTCGCACCTGAATGTATAGTTAGTCCATAAACAGAATTACTTTCAAATGTGTTTTCAGAAACATTTACCCAAATCTTATTTCCAAAAATTTCTAGACCAGTATTAAGACCTGTGAATGTATTGTTACTAATGTTTGAGGTGAATGTATTTAGTAAATCCTGTGAATACCAGGTAGTGTATACAGCTAGACCTGTTCCACCGGCTGATGGCTGTCCTGGATCAGAAACAGCGCTAGCACCAGACTTCTTAAATACATTACTACTAACATCGACATATGAATCGTAAGACTCAACTATATATGAATCATTGACGGACAAAAAAGTATTATCACTTATATTAGCAAATGAGTTTTGCCTAATAGCTACACTCGAAAAGCTATCAGGTGACAGTTGTATTTGCGATTTAGACAATATCAAGTTTCCACCATCTGAAACTTCCACAAACTTTTTTCCACCAGAGACTTTAACTCCAGAAATATATGCCTTGCCACCTTTTATATAAAAACCATACGAATCATCTTTCTGCTCGATGGTGACTCCTCTTTTCGGGTCAAATAACTCTAAGCTTTCTACCTCTCCCAAGATATCTAAATCACCTTCAACCACAACCTGTGCGCCATTTTCAAATACAACCTTTACACCTTTTTGAATCTGTATCTTTACACCAGAAGGTACAAAGACAGACTCGTGCACGCGGTAAGGACTTCCAGAAACTTTCCAGATCTGGCTTGACGATATGTAACCTCTAACTTCTGTGTCGGCATATACTTTCTTAGTATTCACCATAATGAATATCGCAAAGACAGCCAACACCACGATGGCAAAGATTTGAGAATGCGAATAAGAGCGATTTTTAAAATAAAAAAACATGCCTACATAGTGACATGTAGACATGACCAAAAAATAAAATTTTTATGAATTGACCTGAACCAAACCTGTGGCTATAAGTATGACGAATCCGATTATCAATATACCCAAGAATCCGATGATCAGCCTAAATGATGTTTTATCTAACATGCACATATTATATCACCAATTAAAAAAGCGCCCCAAACTTTGGAGCGCTTGCGAGTAGGTCTCGCTTGCATTGGTCAAAGGACATAGATCCTGACCGATGCAACACTTGGGAAGAAGTAGGCTATCTTCCCATCAGCCCCTCTGAAAGGGGTGTAGACCGCCACGATGACAGTGTACCAACCAGGACTTAAAGTCCTTGGGATTGACCAGCTGACTTGTCTGCTTCCAGATCTAGCCTGGATGACCCTTCGATAAGAAGTGCCGTCCTCGCTTTCGATGATAGCAAACGCAGCTGTCCCTTTGGCTTGAGCCTGCCACCTAATGACGACCGACTTCTTGTCGGCCTTGAGAAAGCCTTCCCCGCTTCGGGGTTTCTCAATGATGTTTATAGGCACTTGTGACAGCCTTTGAATGCCACCCCAGGTAAACCCGGGAGAAGGGTTCCAGCTACCACTTGGTTGCTGGAGGGTTGTTGTTTGTTGATTTTGAAGGTTCACGCTGGTGTTGCGACCTGCAACTCCAGCACCGAAGACTGTTTGACCTTGCACTACCGAAATAGACAAAGCACAAACTACTGCCCACGCCACGATTACCCCCACGAGTACTGTTCGTTTCATAGCACTTAAATTAAATCATATTTTAAAATAAATGCAAGTCCTTGGTACACTTTTACACAGGGTCTGGCCCAATCAAAAAAACCGACTTTTGTCGGCCTTTTTGAACTTTGTCTGATTACTGTTTGCTTCGTGCAAATTTTACTACCTCATCCAACCGAACATTGCATTGAACAAAGTCTCATAAGCACTAACAGCACTTGCTGCTATAGAAGTTGCACTTGCGGTTAGGGAAAGCGCACTTGCGGTTATAGCATTTATCCAGCCAGAACTTTGTACCACTGGACCGGCACCTTTAAGTACATCTACGAAATTTGTACTTAGATCAACAGTTGGACCAGCTGTCAATGTAACACCAGGTAACACCGCTCTATAAAAACCATTGCTGAGGTTTGGATTATTACCAGGTAAAACCGCATGAACATTTACTCTAACAACTTCACCGTCCTCATAGAAAGGCTTATTGGGAGTACGAGTTCTTGATGAAGACTCTGCTGGTACTATATCAGGGTCAGCAACTCCGATTGCATCAAAATAAACATGGCCAAGATCTTTTGTAATATCAAGATCACTTACCCTACCACCAACAACATGTGCATTGAAATCAAAAAATGCGTGAATGAATTGTGTTGTACCGTCTTGCGCTGATGTAGTATATGCAAATGATGAACTAGCAGTGCCATTTATACTAAAGAGAACCTTAGCGGCTGAAGACTCTGAACCAGTCTTGTTTATCCCCACTGTAGCCGTTCCAAGGGCAATGGGTACATTTTTACC
>JAIXXV010000008.1 GCA_027490575.1 bacterium
AAAACTGTTCCAGCTGAGCCATTGTTTTTGAGGAGGGATTAATGGGTATAAAAACGGGAGAGGAGGGTTGGATTTGGCAAATAATTTATTTATATTAATTTTATTATTTAATCATGTTGCCATTGATATCATCATTAGATGAAAGATTATTATAAATGGTGCAAAGAAAAAACAAGAGTCAATGACTTGTCAATCAGAAAACATTATAAAATAAGAGACGTGTGGTGGTGTTCTTTGGGTCTTAATGTGGGGTTCGAGCAAGATGGAAAAGGCACATATTATCAAAGACCGGTCTTGATCTTAAAAGGAATTAGTAAAGAAATTTGTATTGTTGCTCCAATGACTACCTCTGAAAAAACAAGTAAGTACAGGATTTGTGCTGGTATTTTCTCAGGTAAGAAGTCTAAAGTAATAATATTGCAAGTTAAAGTTGTCGATACAAGTAGGCTTGTAAATAAAATAGGAGTAGTCGATATTAGAATGTTTTATGAAATAAAAAAAGCTGTCAGAAACATGTTCTAACAGTTTTTTAAACATTTCTCCCTCTTAAGGGAAAGCCCTAAGGCACTTGTAGTGGAATTATATAGAAACACCATTTTTAAGTCAAATGGTACCCAGAATGATTTATATGTTCAATGTGCTAATATTAAACCATGAATTCCGAACCTGAATACATAGACGTCCATGCCCATGTAAATTTTGAGGATTTTGATACTGATAGGGAAGAGCTCATTCTCAATACTCTAAATCAAAATACATGGATGATAAATGTTGGTACAAACTTGGAAACCTCAAGACAAGTTTTAGATCTTGCAAAAAAATACAAGTACGGTGTCTATGCAATCGTTGGCCTCCATCCGACAGAGGTAGGAACTGAGAGATTCGACGAAGAGGAATTTGAAAAGCTGGTAGCTGATCCAAAGGTGGTGGCAATAGGTGAATGTGGCATTGATGTTTTTCGTATAGAAGACCAAGTTGAAAAAGAAAGGTTATTGAAAATACAAGAAGAAGACTTCAAAAAACAGATAGATATAGCCGTAAAATATGATAAACCGATAATGATCCATGCTAGGGAGTCTTACGGAGAGATTTTAAGAATTCTTGATGATTCCTTAAGGGTCCATGGAGTAAAATTGAGAGGGAATGCACATTTCTTCGTGGGAACCATCGAAGAAGCAAAAGCATTCTTGGATAGAGGTTTTACAGTATCTTTCACTGGTGTTATCACATTTGCTAAGCAATATGAAGAGTTGGTCAAATATGTTCCTTTGGACATGATTCTATCTGAGACTGATTGCCCTTTTGTCGCTCCTGTGCCATATAGAGGACAGAGAAACCAGCCTCTATATGTTAGGGAGGTAGTATCTAGGATAGCGGTACTAAAAGGCCTGGACGAGGAGGTTGTCAAAAAAGCCTTGATTTCCAATGCCAAAAGACAGTTTTCTCTTTAAAAACAGTCAAAAAACGACCTTGCCTAAGGCCTAAAGCTGTGATAGTCTGTCTCCATGTCAGAAGAAAATATAAAACAACATGAGCGACAAGACGGTATACAAGTTTACGAACTTGCATTCCACCTTGTTCCAACTCTTTCTGAAGACGAGGTTATGGTGCAATTTTCGCACTTGAAATCTTTGATTGAAAAGAAAGGAGGTACGTTCATTTCCGAGGAGACACCTCAGATGACCAACCTAGCCTACGAGATATCAAAGACAGTCAAAGCGCAAAAGAAACACTATACATCTTCATTTTTCGGATGGGTCAAATTCGAACTTAACCCAGAAGAAATAGCAGGTCTTGAAAAACAAGTGAAAGGTTTCGAACCAATGCTACGATACCTTCTTATAACTACTGTCCGTGAGAACACATTGTTTGTTCCTCGAGAGAGAAAAGTTGCCAAAGAAGACGCCGAAGCGGGAACAGATGAAGTTACTGATGAGGTTGCAACTGTAGAATCTACAGAAGCTCTACCTACTGAAGAAGCATCTGCTTAAGCATCGTCACCAAAGTATCATTAGATCGATATTAAAAATATCGACTAGTAACAAATCACAAGTTATCAATTCAAAAAAAGTAAGTTGGTACAAGACTAAAGACCTTGTATAATACAAATATGTATTTAAACAAAGCATTTATTATCGGTAACTTAACAAGAGACCCTGAGCTAAAAGCACTTCCGTCAGGAATGCGAGTAGCCTCATTTTCAGTAGCTACTAACCGAGTTTGGAAAGACCAAAACGGGGTGAAGCAAGAAAGCGCAGATTATCACAACATAGTGGTATTTGGTCGCCAAGCTGAGACAGTGTCACAATACATGAAGAAAGGAAGCAATGTCTTCGTGGAGGGTAGAATGCAGACCAGATCATGGGATGCACCAGACGGTAAGAAACAATACAGAACAGAGGTCATAGCTGATCGAGTTCAGTTTGGTTCTTCTAAGCCAGGAGGGGAGTCAGGAGGTTCAAGAGACTATGGTTCAGGACAAAGTTCTGCTCCATCATCTAGACAACCAGCACCTCAAGCATCGGCTGATCCTTTGGACAATATGCCATCTATGGATTATCCAGAAGATGAGATAAACCCAGAAGATATTCCTTTCTAATTCAACCGAGCAAAAGCGCTCAATTAACAATATCAATTAAGAATTATCAAAATGGCTAAACAGTGTTACTTTTCACAAAACAACATAAAGCACATAGACTTTAAGGATACGACTGTACTTTCTAAGTTCATCAATCCTCAAGGTAGAATCATGTCTAGAAAGAAAACTGGGGTTACTGCAAAGAACCAAAGAAACCTTTCTACAGCTATCAAGCGAGCAAGATTCATGGCTTTGTTGCCTTACGTTTCTGCGTAATAAACATAAAGTTATTCCAAAAGTAGCGCATCTACACTAGTTTCAGGATTTTGCCTCCCGCGCCGTATATACAATACGTCTTGGTAATCAAAATCCTTCCAACTAGCATACCTGCATCTACTTTTGAAATAACTCAGACAAAAACACCGCTCAGATATGGGCGGTGTTTTTGTTATGTTGAAACTTCAGTTGAAA
>JAIXXV010000037.1 GCA_027490575.1 bacterium
CTTATTACCTTTATTACCTTTTTTCCATTGGTCGGCAAAGCCATTTAGTAAATTACTATCAATTTTATATTTTGATAGGTATTCTCTAAACTTTGCTAACCCCCATTCTGACCGCCATTGACACAACTGTCGAACTGCACATTTGTATTGGTGTTCAGTCAATCTCCATACCCATCTTCAACATACATTTTTTCTTTAATGTTTCGTAGGTATCGTAACCATTACCCAGTATTCCTAATTCTCTAGCCTTATTTTCAATACCTTGTTGACTAAACATCCACGACCTATCAACCTTTTCTTTGGCGGGGGTCATGTCTAAAACATCTTCCCACCGTGCAGCGTTAATCCAACTAGCAGGGTATGGTACGAAATCAATGTGCGTCTTTTTTATTTCCCAGTATTTGATGTGGTTTGGTAAGGCTTCCATCGCTTCTCGCTTTTCAAGCTGGGTGAGCTTCCGCCAAGCCAGTTCAGCTTTTTTCTTAGCCACTTTCTTAGGCCATACTTCCCAAAATTTCTCAAACTCCACACTAAATCCCCCATTTAGATAAGTTGTTAACGATATACAAATACAATCCCACAAAATACATTAAAACAGCTACAAATTCTACTAAAAACAAGGCGTAATCGTCTTGCTTATAACCAGCCCACGCCCACATTACACTACCCACAAAACCAAAAATAATGTTGGCAGGGTATTCGTTTAAGCTAGTTAGCCCAATACCAATTAAGCATAAAAATGTACCAGTCCATTTAAAAAGGTGCATCAGGCAAATCCAGTATTTGTTTTTCAGCCTGTACAAACTGGTAAGTCCAGTCGGTATAGGTTTTAATTAAATGTTCCGCTTCGTGCTTAGTCTTGACAGTACGCATTAATTCACCATGTTCGTCATAGATTTTGTAATGGCTATAAGCGTTCATACGGTCATCAGTAGTAAAGGTAGTCATTGCAGCACTCGTGGGCTTGGTGGGCTAGGTGGTGACATTGGCACGGTATAGCTAGGCGTACCAATTGCCCATCCTTGCGGTGTAACGACCTGATTTGGGTAAATTGTGGCGTTTTGCACCACATACCCTTGATTGTTAATGACTTGAGCTTGATTGCCTTGAATCTGAACTGTGCCAGTTACATATCCTTGCGGATTAGTAATGACATAAGTTTGAGCAAAAACAGTATTAATGCCAAGCGTTAATAGTAATGCGATGTATTTCATATTTCCCCCTGTGTTAATACTTGTAACTGTATAGATATTTAAACTAAAGTTTATTAGGACTTACCCTAGTATTTAATGTTATATTTTTGTATAACTTATTGGTTATGCCTGTGCGTTTATTTAGAACCTATAGCTTACAAGCTAATTTCCCATAGAACGACCAACGCCACAAGTGGCGATACTGTCAAGAGATGTATCGAGTAACGACTCTACCCAAGCTGGCTTGACCCAGTATCTTGGCGGCTATCGCAGGTGTCGACCCTCGCTCCGATGCTGAATCTCCATCGGCCTCTAGCCCATCCCCGACTTTTTCTAACACCCTGTCGTTTCGGGTGGCAGAAATAGAAAAACCCATTAAGGTTGCTCTAAGGTGATGTTGCTTAATAAATGCCCTTTATTCATTTACTAAACACTCAAAGCAACCCTAATGGGTCTGTTAAAGGGCAAAACTAAACAGACATCACTCTGCCCTTGTAGTATAGCCTTATTTTAAATCTTGCTCAACCATTTGACAAAAAATTGAACATTCAATGCTTGGCTCTTGGGGATAATTGCCGTCTGTGGGCTTTAGTTCGTCAAGGTAACGGTCTTTAAATATGGTCTGCTTTTTAAACCGCTCCAATTTAGCCATGCGGTCAAAATGCTCAGGAAAGTCCACTTTTATCTTATTCCAATAGCCCATGCCACCTTTTACACAGCCAATACAGTTGTTATTGTGATACCCAAGTTTGTACATAGCTGGTAGCTCAATATTGGCGTTTTTAAGAATAGCAAGGCAATCTTCCTTGCCCAACCCTTTATCTATAAGGGGTGTCCATATGTTGACATCAGCATTAGCGTCAATAAAACGGTCTAATCGGGCTTGTTCTTCTGCGGTATAGCCAAATACTTGACGGTCTGTGGGCTTCTCAAACCGTTCCCGAATCTGCTTTTTTAAGGCTCTAGTGCATGGAGCCCCTTTGGGTGTGCGAATGTAGTTCTTTTCAAATACCCGATAAATTGACCTGTCGTAAAAGTCATTACCAAGAATCTCAATTTTTTGCCCAAACCATTCCTCGCACTCAGCTAAAAACCGCTTGTTGTCAGGGTGTTCTTCCTTAACCTCTGTGTAGGCTATAACCACCTCGCCAGTAGTTTCTTTTAGGGCTATTTTGGTGGCTACGGCACTAGCCGCACCACAGCTAAACCAGCAAACTGTTCTCATTGCAACTCAGGCCAAATAACTTGGTAGGACTGCGGAAACAGGTCTTTTCGGGTAACTAATCCGTGTGATTCCTTTTCGATTTGGGCAGCCATCATTACCAGCTTGCCCGCAGGTATCCCCTCTCGTTTCCACTTGTGTACGGCTTGTACCGACACATCCATTTGTTTGCTGACTTTAATTGCACCGCCCAACAAGTCAATTATTTGGGCATCGACCATTTTTAC
>JAIXXV010000039.1 GCA_027490575.1 bacterium
TAAACAAAGAAAAATGATACCTAAAATATTTTTGACATTGTTTATGGTCATGATGATTGTTTTTGTTTTACCTGAAAATACAGGGGCCAACCAAGAGGCTGCTGAACTTCAGAAAATGATAGAGGAGAGGAGTAAGAGAATTGAAGAGCTGAACCAAGAAATAAAGCAGTACCAAGAACTTACTGACAAGACCAGTCAAGAAGCAAAGACTTTGCAAGCCAGAATCAAACAGCTTGAAAGCAATGCTAAATCTATAGACCTAGAAATACGTCGTATCAGAGAAAGAGTAGAGGTTGCAAACCTTGATATTAAGAAACTTGGATTCAACATAAATGAATCAGAAGAAAAAGTAGAGCAAATGAGAAAGGTCCTAGCTGATAGTATTAGAAGTATACACCAGATGGATAGTACAAATATTATTTTAACAATTCTAAATAATAAAAACTTTTCATCTACACTTGAGGAGCTAAATGCTCAAATCAGTTATACAAATTCTCTAAAACAATATGTTGATCTGACTAAGAAACATAGAACCGAACTACAGACAGTAAAAAGCTCCCAAGAAACGAGAAAACTAGAACTTGAAAAACTTCAGGTTGAACTTGCTGGTAAAAAAGAAGCTGTGGTCCAAACTAAAAGTGAGCAAGACAATATATTAAAGGTTACAAAAAACCAAGAGCAAGAATATCAAAAACTTCTGAAAGAAAAACAAGCTGCTAAAACAGCTTTCGAGAAGGACTTATTCGAGTACGAATCTAAACTCAAATACACACTGAATCCTGGATCTCTACCAAAATCTGGTGGTGACAACTTTGTATGGCCACTTGAAAATATTCACATTACACAGCAATTCGGGCGTACAGTTGCAGCTCAGAGATTGTATGTTTCTGGTTCGCACAACGGTACAGACTTCAGGGCCCCTATAGGCACCAAGGTGATGAGTATTGGGTCAGGTACCGTTATGGGTACAGGTGACACTGATCTAGAGTGTAGAGGGGTGTCTTGGGGCCGATGGGTACTTATCAGACACAACAACGGCCTATCCTCTATGTATGCCCATCTTTCTTCTATAGGAGTACAGCAAGGTCAAACAGTATCGGCAGGTGATACGATCGGACTATCAGGAAATACTGGGTATTCAACAGGTCCACACCTTCACCTCACGGTATATGCAGCAGACGCCGTAAAAGTCGAAAGGCGGCCTAGTATAAGCTGTAGAGGGCGAGTGTTTTTGATGCCTATAGCACCTATACAGGCTTATCTAGATCCGCTATTGTATCTACCTAAAAGATAAACTAAAATAAACAAATATGTGCGGAATAACAGGAATACTAGGAACACCAGACCAGACAAAGAAAAAGATTGACCGCATGGTTGATGTTATTACTCACAGAGGTCCAGATGACAGAGGGGTACACATTGATCAAAAGTTTGCTTTTGGAATGAGGCGACTTTCTATCATAGATGTAAACAAAGGGCATCAGCCAATATCAAACGAGGATGATACAGTTACAGTTGTTTTCAATGGTGAGATTTACAATCATAGATCATTTAGACCTGACCTTATATCTATGGGCCACAAGTTTAAAACTGACAGTGATACAGAAAGCCTTGTGCACTTATACGAACAATATGGTACAGACATGCTCAAGAAGCTTAGAGGCATGTTTGGATTTTGTATACACGATAAAAACAAAAACATCCTTTTTATTGCCAGAGATTTTTTTGGTATAAAGCCTATCTACTACAGGATCAAGAGAGAAGTACCAGGCAAGACAAATATCAAGAAAAACTCTACAAAAAATGAATCGACGCCAACTTTAACTTCAACATCAACTAAAAATGAAAAAGTTATAAATAATTCTTCAGAAGCGAGTGAAGTAAAGAAAAAAATCATATCATTTGGATCAGAGATAAAATCGATACTAGAGGATGATTCTTATGTACCGAAGGTCAATGATTCCGCAGTACTGAACTATCTATCGTATCAATATAACCCACTTGAGGAGACTATGTTTGAAGACATATACAGACTTCAACCTGGGCACTATATGATAGTTGATCTTTCTGATAATACGTTTACTACACAGCCGTATTGGCACTATAAGTTCAACCACAAAAGTGAGTGGGATTCAGTTGATGAAAGCGGTTTAGCTGAAGAGATAAAAAAAGTTGTTGAGGACTCTGTTGAGCACCACCTACTAAGTGATGTTCCGCTTGGATCATTTTTATCAGGAGGAGTTGATAGTGGAATCATAGTAAGTACGGTCCAAGCAATACGCAAAAAAAACAAACAAGAAACACTATCTACGTTCACTATAGGATTCGATCATGTATCAGAGCAATCAGAAGCGAAGCAAGTGTCTGATATGGCCAAAACTGATCACAATGAAGTCATCATAAAGTTTGAAGAGTACTTCAAAGAGCTCCCGAAGATTGCATGGCACTTTGATGAGCCTGTTGCTGACCCCTCAGCTGTGGCGCTTTACTTCCTTGCCAGAGAAGCTAGTAAAAAGGTCAAAGTGGTACTTTCAGGTGAAGGCGCAGACGAACTATTCGGTGGTTACAATATATATAGAGAACCTTTTGATACAGCAGTAATAGCTAAGCTTCCAAGCTTCATTAAAAAGTTTATTGTAAAACCGATATCAAAGATACCTCTGAAGATGTATGGCTTGAACTATATAAAGAGGGCGGTTACAGCTCTTGAGGACAGATATATCGGAAATGCATATATATTTAAGCAAAGTGAGGTAGATAAGATATGGCCAAAAGTTCTCAGACCCAACCTAGAGAATCCACAAAAAGCTATCATTTCTAACTATTTTGATTCTGTAAATGATGAGAGCGACTCACGTAAAATGCAGTACATAGATATAAACTTTTGGTTACCAGGTGACATACTAGCTAAGGCAGACAAGATGACCATGGCGCATTCACTTGAGCTACGCGTACCTTTCCTAGACACTCAGGTAGCAAAGATATCTGCAAAGGTACCCGACTCATTGAAATATAAAGATGGGAAAACTAAGTACATCCTAAGAAAAGCTTTTGAGTCTGTTTTACCACAAGAAACTGCAGATAGAAAGAAGCTAGGGTTTCCAACACCTATAAAGCAGTGGATAAAAGACCAGCCAGATGAGATCAGAAAGATTATACTTACAAACTCCTACATAAAGAACAAGTTCAGCACTGTATACATACAAGACATGATAGAAAGCCATATAAGTGGCAAGTCAGACAATGCTAGAAAGATATACATACTGCTCATGCTAGCTCTGTGGTACAATATATTCATAGATAAAAGTATTAAGATTCATTAAAATATGAATAAATTAGAACTTAAGAAAAACAATAAAGGATTCATAGAGCTTATAGTAGTTGTCATTATCGCCTTGGTTCTTTTGAATGTACTCGGAATCGACATAAAAAGTTTTCTTGCACAACAATGGGTTAGAGACTTTGGTATGTACGTAGTTGGACTACTCAAGATAGTCTGGGCTGACATATTAGAGATAGTGGCGTTTATAAAGAGCCTGCTCGGCAATTAACAATTAGCAGTTAGCAATTAAGAGACAAAATGAGAGGGCAAGGGGACAGAAGACCGAATCAAGAATTGCCGGCAAAGATTTAAAAAACATTAAAAAATAAAATCATGGATGCATTAAACAAAAAAGGATACAAAGTAAATCTAGAAGGGGAGACAGTTGCAAACAGTGACTTCAGAAGAGTTCTTTACACTGGTGAAAATATTCAGCTAGTCCTCATGTCACTAAAGCCGCTAGAAGATATCGGAGAGGAGATACACACTGAAAATGATCAATTTTTCAGATTTGATGCTGGTAATGGAAAAGTTGTTATAAATGATACTGAATACAATGTAACTGATGGCGATGGAGTAGTGGTACCAAAAGGTGCTAAGCACAATGTCATCAATACATCAGAAACTGAAGATTTAAAATTTTATACAATCTACGGTCCTTCACATCACAAAGACGGAGTTATCAGAAATACTAAAGCTGAGGCAATGGCCAATGAAGAAGATTTCGATGGTGTTACAACGGAATAATCAATACCACCAAGAAGATTTGCAACTAGACAATAAACGCAACACTGACGGAAATATCTCAGGTACAACCCTTCAAGGCATAGTTGAAGCTGGTTTTTCTACACCTACTGAAGGATTTTCAGATGCAGAAAACTTATCCCTGGACGATTGGATCATAAAAGATAGAGATAAAAGTTTTATGCTAAAGGTTCGCAGTGACTCTATGGCAGATGCCGGTATACAAGTCGAGGACTATCTCATAGTAGAAAGAACTTCAACTGCCAGTACCGGAAGCATTGTACTAGTAGCTATTGATGGTAAATGGACAATGGGATATCTTAGAAATGGCAACAATGGCTACTTTATAGAAAGAGCAAATAGAAAATACTCAGACGATCAAAGATGTATATACCCAAAGGACAGCCTACTCATAGAAGCCAAGGTGATTTCTGTTATAAGAAAATATGACTAATGATAAAAGCGCCCGCGCGAGTGAACAAAAAAATATAACGCGAAAACCATACATATTGCACGTTGATGGTGACTCTTTTTTTGCTACTTGTGAGGTATCGAGAAGACCAGACCTTCGTGGTAAACCTGTAGTCGTTGGACAAGAGCGAGGTATTGCATCAGCTTTTACATATGAAGCTAAGGCACTTGGCATAACTCGTGGTATGCCTATATTTCAGATTAAGAAACAGTTTCCTCAAGTGACTGTCATAGCCTCGCATTTTGATTTGTATAAAGACTATCAGCAAAGACTTGTCAGTATGCTACGTAACCATCCGCTATGTATGAAAGCCAACATTGTCGTGGAAGTTTATAGTATTGATGAATGTTTCGCAGAGGTACTTTTTTCTGATGCAGAAATAGCATCAAATAAACATCAATATTTTCTAAAAGAAATCAAAAAAGATATTCAAGCTGCACTTGGTATTACTTTTTCATTTGGTATTGCAAAAACAAAGACATTGGCCAAAGTGGCGTCTAAGCTAAACAAACCCGATGGATGCTCCTTCCTAATCGGACAACCAAGTGACACTCAGGACATTGATCAAGTGTTTCGAGATACACATATTGGAAATATTTGGGGTATAGGCAGAGAGACCACTCGTGACATGACATCTTATAACATTTTAACAGCAAAACAATTTGTAGATATGCCCATAAAACAAATTGAGAAAAACTTCAACAAACCTATATCTGAAAAGTGGTATGAGCTTAAAGGTATACCAGTGCTAAAAATAGAATCTGTTGGCGTAGATAAAAAATCTGTGCAATCTACTAGATCTATTAGATCTATCACTCATAAGACTAGAGATAGGGAACTGCTATTTTCTGAGTTATCTAGAAACGTGGAAGCGGCATGTTCTGAGATAAAAAATACCGGCTTGTACACAAACCACATATCTGTTTTCTATAGATGCATAAAAGAAACAGGGGAATCATTTAATCCCACGGGTTCGACTGTAAATGAATCTGAAAATAAATCCGGATGGACTGGAACCAAATTACCCTGTATACGCTATCGCAACTCATTTGCATTAAAGCTAGATAACTTTACACAGGATCCTTCTTATATACTCAAACTCATTAAACAATATGAACCTGTGCTTTATAATCCGGACAATACCATTGACTATTTTAAGTCTACAGGCATCACATTAAATAATTTAACAAGAAAAGAACATATTCAATCAGACCTTTTTGACGCACAGTCGACCAAAGACCTTGATGAAGAGTACCTAGACGTAGTTGAGTCCATAAGGCAAAAGTTTGGCTACGGATCGATTCTAAGGGCATCCAGTATGGACTCCTATGGCAAAAGAAAAAATGAAGCCTCTCAAATGGCAAAATATGACGTCTACGAGTCAGACCTTCCGCTTATATACATGGGTGAGGTTTGGTAGCCAAGGCAACCATGTACTTAGAGCCACACATTGCGTCACGTATTGCGCAAATCGGAAAAGTTATGTATAAATGTATCCAACGGCTAGCCATGCCGTTTGTTCGTAGGAGCGAGTCTGGCTTTTGGTCTATTGGCTGACTCAACAAACAAAGCCAAAGATGTCTCCGGTTGACGAGGGGATGTAATCGATGGAAATAGACGGCGGGCTCTGGTTTTTACACCGGGGCCCGCATTTATTATGTGGTTTATTATATATTATGTCGTAAAAGATATATTGTGCGACATACATATAATAGCTCCAAAACACTCCCCGTCAGACTATGAAGGACTCTGTGGTTAAGTTAAAGTTTTTTTGCCAAGTCGGTAGTCTTCTCTGCTAACCAAGGTCTGAGTAAATATAATATGCGAGTTTGATTATCAAATAAACATGGTCACTTCCACCAATCGTAAGATCCAATTTTGGCCCCCCTACCGAAATCGGGCTAAATCCTAGGGAAGTGGTCACACAACTCTTATATAAATCCATCATAAATTTGTATTCATCTGATCCACAGGCATAATGAGAATCACCTCCTATAGTCAAACCTCACAGTACGACAACACCTACTGTTCCCTCCTCTGACATTAGACTGAGATCCTAAAACAAAAACCCACCGTTAAGTGGATTTTTTGTTTTTGGTTATATGTTTTCAGCTAGAAGTTTTGGAGCAAACATTTGCTGTGCAACCTCTGACTTCATCCAACAAGGTGAAGAAGAATTCCATGGTTTCGCCCCGCTCTCATTGTAGAGTCTACGTGAGTAGGCCATGTTACCTTCCACTGTGTGGATATCATATCCAAGCTTTGATGCTCTTTCTAGGTGGTAACGTTCATTGACTTGGAGTACTCCTACGTCTTTGTTGTTAACCTTTCCTCTAAAAAGTGAACCATCCTTCTCGTATTGTCTGAATCTAGATTCGCAGTATGCGATCTCTGCCATAAGTGGAATATCTTTAAAATATTCTCTTATAGCCTGTTCGACACCTTGATTAGGATTTGTCGACTGCTTGGAAGCCGTCGATGTAGTAACCTTCGAGTCAACCGCTGCCTGCGTACTCGTGGCAACTTCATCTTGAGGTTTTGCAATTGTATCTTCGTTCTGGTTAGTCGCGACCGTTGGGGTCATGAGACCTGAGACAAGCATTGCAATACCTATAGTGAGTTGTAAAATAAGCTATTCTTAAACTTGTAATGTGCATGTCTATATCTGAGATTCTATGCACTTGCACTAATTTAAAAAACACATGAACCATGTGTTTACGTCAATATAATAGCACCATACCCCCTACCCTGTCAATAGACTTTTTAAAAGTTTATTATATATTCATGTATAAATACGGCTCAAAATATAGGTATTTTTGAGAACATTCTCGAACTCTCCACCTCATAATATTGACAGCTTTTTATAAATATTGTCAGATAAATACAGTTGTCTGCAGGGGGTTAGATTTCGAACTATACTTGGCCTAAATCTCTAGATTCTCTATCTCTCCCCTCACCTTCTCGATAGTCTCGTTGAAGTTTGGAGGGCAATAAATCTCTATAAGAGCAGGTCTTTGGTTGTTGTTTATGGCCATTAGTGACAGTATAAGCGAACTTATACCCATAATCAGGCTAAGTGCCACCAGAAGATGTCTTAGAGTCCAATTTCTGACCAAATAGGCCCAAAAGGCATTGAAATATCTTTTGATATGGGTTATACTAAGTGACGCTACTTTTTGGTATATCTTGTTACTCATAGCGTACATATCGTACCCTAGGTTACCTGAAGAAAGCTTCAATTAAATATTAATTTCTACTAAAAAGTTTACTAAACGCCATGGCAACAAAAAAAGCGGCCGGTTCCGCTAAAAACCTAAGAGATTCAAATCCTCAATACCTTGGTATAAAACTATACGGTGGTGAAAAAGCATCTGCAGGTGCTATCATCGTTAGACAAAGAGGAACAAAGATCCTAGCTGGTAAAAATGTAGGTCTAGGTAAAGATCATACACTTTTCGCACTTAAAGACGGTATTGTAAAATACGGATCAAAGAGAGTTACAGCCTTTGACAACAAAGTTGGAGTAAAGAAAACTGTAGCTGTTGAATAATTCACAAATCTAACAAGCTGAGAATTGCAGTCAAAAACCACCAGTTAACAAGCTGGTGGTTTATTGTTTGTAGGTGATATAATTTGTTAATGAGCACCGAATCACAACCTTCAGCTGAGAACTTTTCACTTGAGTATTTTGATAAAATTTTTGAGGAAAAAGATGATATAACACTTGAAGATTTAAGTATTATGAAAGAAGCTGGTATTACAACGGAACAATTTTTAAATTACCTACGAGAAATAAAGGGGGTTCTTTTTCATGGTTCAAGAGCGAACATACCATTAGATTCAAAAATTAATTCAGGAAGTAGAGAAAAAGTGTATGCATCATCTGATCCCGCTATTGCAATATTGAAATCTATTTATCTAAACAATGCAACAAATCTGGGATACCCTATGTTTATAAACGATTCAAGAAGCAACTTTATACTTGAAATAGTTGATCCAAAGCCTGATACAGAGGGAAATAGTGGTTATGTCTACGTAATTTCTGATACACAAAATTTTGAGGCAGACCAGGGTAGCAACTGGCAATACTCAAAACAAGACCCTGCTAAAGATGGAGTAAGTTTTTTAAAGAAATTTGAAATTGAACGAGATGATTTTAAATACCCCGTTGTTATAAAGCAAACAAAAAACACCTAGTCATTTAAGAAAACTAGGTGTTTTTATCAGTCAATGACTAGTTAGCAGAAACAGATACTGTGAACTCAGCTGATTTACCTTGAACATTTACCTCTACTTTGTGATCACCTACCTCTTTGATAGGTTTATCTAGTACGATGTACTCAGCTGTTATATCAACATGAGCTTGCTCTTTCAAAGCTACTATAATCTCATCTTTGTGGATACCTCCAAATAGGTGGCCTTTGTCGTTGGCTTTACCAGAAACCTCTATCTTTACACTTTCAAGACTAGCAAGGTTCTTAAGCAATAGATCCTCTCTGATCTTTCTTTCAGCGTCTTCTGTTGCTTTTAGAGCTGCAACTCTTGCTACTGCTTTAGCAGATGCATTTTCAGCAAGACCTTTTGGGAAAAGTGAGTTCATTGCAAAACCCTCTGCAACGTCAACTACGTCGTATTTGTGACCAACTTTTGGAACTGTTTTTAATAGAATAACTTTCATAATGTTTCTTTTCTTTGCGCTATATTAATGAGTATGAACCACTCTATCACATTTAGACTATCTATTCAATAGTATATTTATTGCTTTTTCCATTTGAGGGTCCTTTCCAGATTTTATATCTTCTGGTGTAATTTTGACCTCGAAATCAGGCTTTAGACCGCCTTCTGATATTGATTTACCGAGAGGCGTTAGCCATCTAGCTACGGTTACCTTCAAAGCTGTCTTGTCGTCTATCTTCATGTACTCTTGAACAGAACCTTTTCCAAAAGTAGCAGTACCAACAGTTTTTGCAATGCCGTATTCATTGAGCGCACCGGCCAAAATCTCCGAAGCAGATGCAGAACCTCCGTCTATCAGTATGACCATTTGTAGATTTGGATTAAATATATTGTAGCCCTTACTCCTTTCAACTACATTTTCACCGCTTTTACTGTATTCTTCTGTTACTACTATTTTGCCAGGAGGCAAAAACCAACTCGCCATATCAACCGCTGATTCCAAGAACCCGCCTGGATTCCCTCTTAGGTCCAATATCAGTTTATTTGATTTTGAATTTACGAATTCTCTGAGTGCATTTCTAAACAATGATGCTGACTGAGCTGAAAAGTTGTATAGCTTTATAGTGAATATTCCGTTTTTGGCATCATTGATAGTATCCAATGTAGGCAGGTTTATGACGTCTCTGACAATAGTAAACTCCAGCGGTGAAGCCTCTCCGTCTCTTGCTACCGTAAGACTTACGCTTGTACCCCTTTTACCTCTGATAAGTTTTACTGATTGGTCAACATTCATACCTTGAGTTATCTGGTCACCTATCTTTAGGACTTTATCCCCTGCTTTTAGGCCTGCTTTTTCTGCTGGTGAATTTTTGAGAGGTGTAACTACGGTCAATATGCCGTCTTTCATACCCATTTCCATACCTACACCCTCAAAGTTGCCATCGATTTCTGTTTCAAATGCTGTAGTCTCCTCTGGCGTGAAGAATACTGTATAAGGGTCACCCATAGAATCAACCATGCCTTTTATGGCGCCGTATACTCTGTCTTTGCCAGTAGTGCTAGCAGTCTTGTTTTCAGCAAACTTCTCATCTATAAGACCCCATACCCTCCAAAAAAGATCAAGATCTGAAGCAGAAACCTGATCTGCAGACTTTGCCTGGCTCTCTAGGATTCTATTGCTAGCCTCAACTGTCCTAGATTTTCCTGAAATATATCCAAAATAAAAAGTTCCAACTATCACTAGTATTAGACCTATTGATAATAATATTTTATTTTTCTCAAATTGATTGTCTTCTTGTTGCATAAATATAAGTTAAATGTAGATGTATTATCTCAAAGATACTGCCTGTGGTCAATTTATAAGCAATATTAAATTTGTGTAGTATAATTTTAATATTCAAAACTTATGAGGCGTAAACGATTAAGTAAATTATAAAGTAGAATGCAAATATTATTTAGCACATTAGAACTTGTCGGTATATCACTTGGAGCTGGTTCAGCTATGGTATTTGATACTTTTTTTATAATGTCTTTGAGAAATCACACTATCAAAGCCTCAGAATCAATATCCCTTTATCGTATAAACCTAATGGCCATAATTGCCACTACCACAGCAATTATTGCACTAAACATTAGGCAAGCACTTATACTCGAAAACCTTTCAGAATCCAACTATCAAAACCTTGGGGATGAGAATTATGTTGTTAAAATGTTTTTGTACTCAATCATTTTCATAATCACACTTACTATAAGAAAGTATCATCTAAAAACACTGCTTAGACATCAGCACTCTCACGCTCACCTATCACATTCATTTAAGCTACATCAGGACTCATTGATCTCAGCTGTTAGCTTCACTACAGTTGGTTGGATAATGATTATCTTTTTAATGTCACTTGAGCAAAAATATTTTATTTATGAAATTGAAAATGTATATAGTTTTACAAGTAGTATGACCTTGCTATTTATCGTTTCTTATATCTTAATAGGTTATATTTTCTCTAAAATTAACGTCTATTTAAAGACCCGGTTACTATCCACAAGTTAAACACAGGTTAACCACATAATTTAGAGGTTTTGATGATAGCTTCATAAAGTCTTAAGGTGTAAAATGATTGATATGTCTACAGTAGTTGCATCACCATTCAATGTCAAAAACCACCTAAAAGTCCCTCCACATAACATGGATGCTGAGAAGTCTGTCCTTGGTTCTATACTACTTAGAAAAGACGCCTTATATGATATAAACGATATCATTTCGCCAGAGCAGTTTTATAGTGAAAAGCATAAGCTCATTTACAACAATATGATGGAGCTGGCTGTTAAGAACGACCCTATCGACATCATATCTCTCAAAAGCAAACTAGAAGACAAAGGAGTGCTCGAACAAGCCGGTGGCGCATCTTTTCTCGCTGAGCTGGTGCATATAGTTCCATCAGCAGCCAATGTCGTACACTATGCCGAGATAGTCAAGAAAAAGTATATGATGAGAAGGCTTATACAAGCTTCAGAAAAACTTGCGCAACTAGGGTTTGAAGAAAACGGTGACCTAGAAGATATCTTGGACAAGGCAGAGCAACAAGTCTACGAGCTCGGCAACAAAGGTTCATCAAGAAAGTTCATAGAGATGAAAGATGCCCTGAACGAAGCCTGGGACGCATTGGATAAACTTCACAATGCTGGTGACGAGATGAGAGGTGTACCTACTGGATTTAGAGATCTTGATACAAAGCTTTCAGGTCTTCAAAAATCCGACCTTATCATACTCGCAGCCAGACCTTCAGTTGGTAAGACATCATTCGCACTAGACCTTGCCCGCAATGCAGCCATCAACAGCAATGTACCAGTTGCAATCTTCTCACTTGAAATGAGTGCGCACCAACTTACAACGCGTATGCTTTCAGCTGCATCATATGTCGACTCTTGGAAACTGCGTACAGCAAAGCTACAGGATGATGACTTTGTAAAACTTAGAGATGGTATAGACAGACTTAGTAAAGCGCCTATATACATAGATGATCAGCCAGGAAACAATATCATAAAGATGCGAAGTACAGCACGTAGACTCAAGTCTGAAAAAGGACTGGGTTTGATTATCGTGGATTACCTTCAGCTTATTACACCTTCAAATGTAAAGAGTGACAATGTCGTACAGCAGATTACAGAGATTTCTCGTTCACTAAAACATTTGGCAAGAGAGATGGATGTTCCTGTACTTGCACTATCGCAGCTTTCTCGTGCAGTTGAGCAAAGAGGTGGAAAGCCGAGACTTTCTGACTTGAGAGATTCAGGTTCCATCGAGCAAGATGCCGATGTCGTTATGTTCATACACAGAGAAGATAGATACAAAGAGCATGATGAGCGAGACGGTATTGCAGAGATACTCATAGAAAAGCACAGAAACGGACCTACTGGTGTGGTTCAACTTAAATTCATTCCTGAACGTACAACATTCCTTACTATGGATAAAAACGACTTTAGTGATTTTGGAGGAGGAAGCTCATTCTAGTAAATATGTAAATATGGATCCATTCAATAATTTAGAAGAAATATTCAGAAGATTTCCTGGTATTGGACCCAGACAAGCCAAGCGTTTTGTCTATCACCTATTATCCTTGGAACAATCAGACCTCGAGAGTATTAATGAAAATCTCTCTGTCCTAAAAAAGACAACTGTAAGATGTTCAGTATGCCAAAGATTCTTCTTCAATAGAATCGAGAGCTTGCCAAATGATGGAGCTGGTATCGTATGCAATATTTGCAAGGATCCTAACAGAGACGCTTCATATCTTATGATTGTATCTAAAGACATAGATCTCTTATCTGTTGAAAAGAGTCGTTCTTACAATGGCATGTATTTTGTACTCGGAAACAATATACCCATACTCGAAGAAAATCCGACTGAACGCATTAGACAAAAAGAACTACTACAAAGGGTCAACAGTCTTATCAATCAGGACAACAGTGCGATTCTAAAAGAAGTCATCATTGCTACAAGTGCAAATCCTGAGGGTGACAATACGGCAGATTATCTAAACAATCTCCTACGCGGACATATAAATGACGAAGTAAAAGTCACAGTTCTAGGTAGAGGTCTGTCTACTGGTAGCGAGCTTGAGTATTCAGACAGTGACACTATCAAGAGTGCTTTGATGAATAGAAAGGTGGTGAAGTAGTTGGTGAAAAACTGCGTCTTTTTTTATGAATTCAGAACGCGGTCACTTCCAGAAATAAAAAAGACACCTGGGCGGCGTCTTTTTTAAACAAGCTAGTGAGTGGGTATTATGAAAGAGAATCAATCTTAACCTTAAAGAAAGGTTGTCTGTGTCCGTTTTTCTTAAAACCAGATCTGTTTTTTTGGATGTATCTTGCAACTACAACTTTTGCACTTCTGCCGATTTCAGCAATAGTAGCTTTAACTTTAGCACCAGATATCAAAGGAGCTCCTACTTTTGTATCAGAACCGTTGTCAGTCATAAGGACTTGGTCGAATACAACAGAGTCACCTACTTTGAATTCACCTGTCATTTTCTCAATCTTTACAGTTTCCCCTGCAGTAACCTTGTACTGCTTTCCACCTGTCTTTATAACAGCAAAAGCCTCAGAAGAAGTCTTAGCTGCTGGCTTGTTTTTTGTAGTTGTTTCCATAGACATGCAGTATAACCTATAAGTTAAATCTATGCAATATAGGACTGAATCCAAATTGTCCTGGACTGTGACTAAGAATAACCTTATTTATAGCCATTTTATTGAATATGCAGACCGCGCCTGATGTCGCCCTACTACTGACCCTGAACCCTGGTAGTATCGCCGTATTTGATATTGGCAAGTAAAGCTTGGGTCTCTCTTAGGAAATCATTTGGCGTAGGATAAGCACTAGTATCGCCTGTGATGGTAAATACGTATTCAGCCCCGCCATATATAGTAGCGTAAATCACTATGTATGAATTTGATACTTTAGTTGATGATAGGTCCAACTTTGTACTTGATTCATAAAGATACCAGTGATATCTTGATCTGTTTACACCGATAACACCTCTGTTGGTATTAGTAAATCCTGTAGGAACGACAATATCTTTTTTCAAGAAAGTGCCACTATCGTGATAATTTCCATAGTATTCTATCTCAGGTCTTTTACATACGCGGTCTGGTCTCAACTGTTTTACACTTAGACCAAGATTGCTTTTTGGAGATGTTTTTTTGTCTCCAAGTACATAGTCACTGAAATACCAATTTGTATTGAATGGCAACTCGATAATATTTTTCTCACCTTCGCTTGGCTTTATACCATAAGTATAATTGATCAATGTTGTAGCTGAACCTATACAATCAGTGAGCTCTTTATCCAAAGTTTCAATCCTTTGTCTTGCACTTTCTGGATTCCCTACTCCACCTGATTGAGGAATATAGTTTTGACTTACCAGTGGCCGACTATTTAGTCCAGTCGCACCAGATGAACCACCAGTACCATTGATCCTATCTGAAATACTGTCTACAGGATTTCGAAGTCTTCCTATAGCTACGAATATCAATGGTAAAACAATGATTGAGATGACGAGTATGATTACTAGGAAAATTAAGAATTTTTTCATATTAACTTGATAATTATATCATTTTTACTGTGCAATTGTAGTCACAATTGTAGTCGCAATTATAGTCTGATTACAGTGCAATTTCACCATTCAAATCAAATGCGCACACGGCGCATATTTACCCTAAGTACTTACTCTAACCCTTCATCATCCTGGCTCGGCTTATCCAGTACTATAGGGTCAACAGTTGGCTGAATACGTTTTGTACCATCTGAGGTTATGCGTATGACGTCCTTATCTATCTTCTTGAGTTCATTGTGGGCTTTGTTGTAATGGCTCACAGTAGTACCAAGCGCCTTGCCAAGAGACTGCATATACTGGTCGTGGTTTTTGATGTGGTTCCCTAGCTCCTCTACGTTTTTACGAATCTCTTTTGCTGACTCTTCTATCTGCATAGATTTTAGCCCTTGCAAAACAGTTTGTAGATAGGCCAAGAAAGATGTTGGCGAAACAATGATGACCTTTTTATCTTTGAATGCGTACTCTATAAGGTCACGAGTGTTCATCTTTACAGAACCAACTTGTGCCACCAGCAAATCATAGTAAATAGCCTCATGAGGTATGAACATAAAAGCGAACTCCATGGTCCCCTCCTCCGGCTTTATATACTTAGACGTCTCATCGATACGATTTTTGAGATCTGATTTGAAAAGTTTTTCTAGACGTTCTCTTTCAACAGGATCACGCTCTTCTGCAAGTCTATTGTAGTTCTCAAGACTAAACTTTGAATCAATGGGTATGATTTTATCTTTTACAAAAACCACAGAGTCAACTATAGTACCATCTTTGAATGCGTATTGCATTTGAAAACTTCCTGTAGGTAAAACATTCTTCAAAAGTGTTTCAAGATAATACTCACCGAGTATACCTCTTTGTTTTGGGTTTTTAAGTATGTCTTGGAGCGACTGGAGTTGATCTGCAAAAGACACCACCTGCTTGTTGGTCTCATCTAGTTTTGTCAGTCTCTCTGTAACGTCTTTTAGTAGTTTAAATGATTCACCCGTCTGATAACGCACAGTGTCTTGCATTTGCTTGTGCGACTCACCAAGCTTTCCGTCCATCGCCCTACTCATATCTATAATCTTTGAGTCCAGACCTCTCGCCATATCTGTAACCTTTGAGTCAACGCTTCTGCCAAGCTCATTGATCTGCTGTAAAAGCATCTGTAGTGCAGGGTTTTTCTCGTCCTCTAGCTCCGATGTAGCAGGTTTTGCTTTGTTTCTAATGAGTATAACCGCCATCATGATGGTACTAGCTATCAAGAACAAAAGTATAAGTATGAGCAGTATTTGTTGGTCCATATCGTTAGATTATATCACTTCAACCCCGCAAACCAAATTTTTAGGAATGGTGTATAATAAGAAGAATTAAGAATTAAGAATTAAGAATTAAGAATTAGCAATTAGTAATAAAATTAAATGACACTACAAGAATCAATAAAAGGAAGCCTTAAAGAATCAATGATGGCAAAGGACACTGTCAAAACAACTGTTATACGTGGACTTATGTCTATGTTTACAAATGAGCTAGTAGCACTTGGCAGAACTCCGCAAGACGCACTTTCTGACGATGAAGTCCTGACTGTCATAAGGAGAGCTATAAAGCAGAGAAAAGACTCTATCGAGCAGTTTACAAGTGCAGGTAGACCAGAGCTCGCAGAGTCAGAGCAAGCTGAGCTATCTATACTTGAAAACTATGCACCGAAGATGATGTCACAAGATGAGATAAAAGCACTAGCGGTAGCAAAAAAAGCTGAGCTGGGTATAGATAACAAGTCTAAATCAGGTATGATTATGAGCGCATTGATGAAGGACCTGAAGGGTAAAGCAGATGGAGGTGACGTGAAGGCTGTGGTTGAAGGGTTGTTTGTTTAATTATGAACATTTTCCAATCTGAGAGATGGTCGATTTTGTGTAGGAAAAAAGCGGCACCAGTGCCGCTTTTTGTTTAACGCATTTACTATATCTATAATCTAACCTGACAACTTCCACCAACTATAACACTTGGAGAAGGACAATATGTACAACCTCCCGTAACAGTATTCCTTTGATAATTTGTAGGACATGGGTTACAAGTACCCGATGTCTGGAAATAGTGGTTAAGGTCAACACAGGCAGAAGGTAATACAAATCCAGGTGTACTAGCAGGGGCGATAGCCGGGTCAAGTATAGCTTTGGTGTTATCTTGCATCGTAGCATCGTTGCATATCTTTACTATCATATTTCTAGTTGACGATGTATCCATCAAGGTTATTGTTTGATCAGAATTTTCAGTACCAGTCCTATCATCACGTATCAACACTGTAGCTGTGTTATAGTCTGTTGCTATATTGTTTGATAAACTGTCACCGTTTATCAAAGCACCGTCCGTGTTATCACTACTCCACCATATACCATTTGCTGACTGAGAAAAACCTATAACTCTATGCCTTACTGCGGCACCAGCAGTATCTGTGATTGTTTGAAAAATACTACAAATATTTCCATTTCTACAATAATCTGGCAGAGTAACACTCGTATAAATTGCCAAACTCTGATTAAATGGAGCAGGGTTGGTTGTGACAGATGCAGTACATTGACTTGTTTCAGTTTGATTAGCCAATGCCATATAGGATCTTAATGCGTAATTTGCAACCTTAGTTAAACAATTAACACTTTGAGTAGGATTATTTACAAAATTAGTTAACGCTCCTACTTGATTATAAACAGATGTCTCTCCTGATCCTAGTTCAGGTATACATATATCCTCAGCAGACAGTATTTTTCCATAAAAAACTGAGGTTCCAAAAGAAAACAGTCCAGACGCAGCCGGACTAGAAGTTGAGCTGTTTACAATAAGAGCACCTACCTTTTCTTGGATAGAAGAACCTACGTTTATAGGTGCAGGTATATTTCCAGATGGAGCTGATCCTGTAGGACCTGTCCAAGCCATTGAGTTACCAAATGCGAATATTACTAAAGTAAATGTTGCTATGATTAGTATTTGAAATATGCTTTTTAAGTTTTTTTTCATTTTATTGTACTTAGACATGTGGATATATTTGTAGCTATATTTTACATCATTAATACTTATTCACCAATATCACTAGTCACTTCAGTGTTAAAGCAAAATGACACAGCCATCCCTCTATCTGTCCTGGTATCATAAGCTGATAGCCTTGTACTACCTATCTCGGTATAGTTTGTACGCGCATTTTCACCTATATTTGTCATTGAGGCTCTATCGTCTCTGACAAGCAACCATTGTACTGCTCCAGTTGAAAGAGTTCTCTGCATTGGCGGTATTACATTGCTTGTTGTAGTATCCCCGTTGACTGCACTACCTTTTTTATTATGCTCACTCCACCACTTCCTTCCACCATTTGTTTGTACAGCAGTTTCTTGTATGAATCTAGTGTATCTAGTTATATCCAGAACGTTTTTAGAATTATAAAGCTGGTATCTGATAACACAGCCCTCAGGTGTTGAACAAGACGGTGGTACATCTATACTACTGTAGCCTACTACTCTACTTGACTTAGGTGTACAAGCATCTGCAGTAGCCGAACAATCCGCATCTGGGTCACCCTTATACAACATAGAGTTGAATACAGGTGCAGAACACTGGAAAGAAGATTCTACAGGCGCTACCATGGAGCCTAGACAAATCTCATCACCATTTACATTTGTACATATATCGCCCTCGGCTACTATACCTCCGTCAAATTCTGCATCTCCAAATACAGCCAATCCTATCTGCGACACAAGACCTGAGTTGACAATAAGTGGCCCGGTCTTTTCTTGATCTTCATCACCTACATTTAGAGGCGCAGCTGCATTGTCCTCAGGTGGGTTTTCAGGTGCTCCGGTCCACCCTACTTGAGCATAAGAATTTGCATATGCAAATATAAGCATTGTTACAATTGCAATAGAAAGCGTATGTACCGTGCTTAATATTTTTGATTTTTTAATGTTTTTCATATACTTCGAGTTTTGTTGGCTTAATATTGTTAATTTTGCTTTTGTAATGATCTTATACGGTCCAGTCGAGCCTGATGCTCTGTGTACTCCTCATCACTCAATGTTTGTTTTTGCTCAACCCTCTGCCTTACGTCCTCGAGTCTATTTTTCTGCTCCACTTTTTCAATCATTGCAGGGTCAACAGGTTCAGATTTTGGCAACCTGTTTATATATAAAAAATACGCTACTCCCACCAAGACTAAGACTAGTATTATTGAAAGTATAGCTAGTGCTTTTTTCATAATTATTCTCTTATACCCGTCTCATTCTCAAAGTTCTTTCTAATGTTATTTAGTATCTCCTGCTTTTTCTGAGACTCTGTTTTTGTCAGGTTGACTCTCTCTAGCTCTGCTTGTTTTTTAATGTTTGCAATCTGCTCCTCTTTCATCTTGATTTGCATATCAATAGTCTTTTTCTCTTGTTCTTCTAAGACTTTTGATTGTCTAATACTCATGACTTGGTAAACGACAAAAACAGCAACAAGTACTATGACAGCAATAACAGAAAAGAAGATGATTTTTATTCTCTTTTTTCTTTTTAATGTTTCTCCAGTATCAAAATATTTATTTTCAGAATCTTGTATTTCAGGCATTGGCTAAATTATACCATGCAAAGTTAGTGGTTTGATGGAGAGATGTGCACAGGTGGTGGTGGGTTTAAAATCTGTGAGCCTATAGCGTGATAGAACCTTTTGGTTCATTACCTAGTAAGGTTATTTTCAATAATTTTCATATGTTTAATCGACCTTTCTCGAGCGATTAAAGTTTGTCAAAAATAAGTGAAATGTTGTAAGCTATAAAAATACCAGAATTTTCTGTTTTATTAACCGAATCACCAAGATAACTACTGACAACTCCAATTATTTGAGTCTTATTATCTTTATTTGTTATAGTAACAGGTCCTCCAGAAAACCCTCTATTATTGTGACCATCTAAATAAATAATTTCTTTATTTATTGAAGATACTATTGATTTTTTAATAAATGGAAATGGCTTCTTATTATTTAATTCACCAGAATCAGTGAACATACCATACGGGAAACCCAAGAAATAGGCATTTTGAGCAAGTAGGGTGTGATGCGTGCCAATATCTATTGGTAATACAGCCGTAATAAACTTATCACCAAAATCTAGCGCTATCAGATCTATTTTTTCATCATCACAAAAAATAGGTTTTACCTTAAGCCTTTTCCATCCACCATCAGCAAATACCTCTATTTCATCATTCTCCGAAACACCCTCGAAAACATGTTTAGCTGATATTAAGAATTGTTTATCTTTTTTTTCGACCGTAAAAACAGTACCTGTACTATTTCCATATTTAACAAATAATACTCTTATGATGATATTTGATTTTGGTAAATCCTGATTCATACTTACTATAGTACTAAAACTAGTTTATTTTAAGCGGGTTAAAATCTGTATTTTTATCATAATAATCCTCTCCTTCAATTTTCTTTAATTTTGCAACTACAACATAGGTCATAGGTGTGAAAATAATTTCAACAATAACTTTTAACAACCATCCTGATAATATCGAGGTAATAAGAAGATTATTTGGGATAACTGAATACAGGGCTATTGTATAAAAAAGTATAGTATTAGCGCCCTCACCCACAATCGTAGACCCGATAGTTCTGGTCCACAAGTATTTGCCGTTTGTCCAGAGTTTCATTTTTGCTAAAACATAGTTGTTTAAAATTGCGCCAGCCCAAACCGCAATCCATCCACCTATAAGTATTCTCGGTACCGAGCCTAGCACCCTAGTGTAGGAATCATTTGCATCAAAACCTACAGCTGGTGGCAAAATAACAACTATAGAATATACAATACCTGCTATAACCGACGCCATCAGAGCTTGCCAAATAACTTTCTTTGCTTTTGTGTATCCATAGACTTCAGTTAATATGTCTGAAAATATGTATGTTATTGGAAAATATAATACAGTAGCAGATACTGTAAAAAAACCGAGTTGAATAATTTTACCCGCAGTGACATCAGATATTAATTGAAATGTTACATAAAGCGTCGTTAGTAATCCCAGGTACTTATATGTTTTCATGGTGTAATTATATAACAAGTAACCTTACTTATACCAGCTGTTAAATCTGTGCGTCGCAGGTACAAGCGCCTTTTACTCACTTTGTTTCGTAAAAGTCTGAGTACCTCGACATCACGATTTTATACTCACTTCGTTCGTTAAAATCTGTGACCCTACGGAGAATCGAACTCCGATTACAGCCTTGAGAAGGCTATGTCCTAACCGTTAGACGATAGGGCCAATATTTTGTTTTTCAATCCACGCCCACCTTCCTTGAGAAGGCTATGTCCGCTACCTTATTCAGGGTTAGACGATAGGGCTAATATTTTGTTCTCACCTACCAAGACGGGCAGTGAACTCACACATTCTACATTTTTTTAAGAAAAGATAAAGACCTGTACCACTTTCGTGGCACAGGTCGGCAACACTCTAAACAAGCAGTATAGTCAAGACCCAGGCATCAATGCTTTAACATAGTCTCTCGTCGGTTGCAACTTATGCTGCATCAAGCTGATGAATTCATTTGGCAGATTGGCATTGTCCCCGGACTGGTGAGCTTCCACCAAGACAGTGATGAGGGTGTTAATATCACCGAGTTCATCTTCAAGCCAGACAGCTCCTCTAAGCAGAGAGATTACAGCTGAGACCACCATGTTCTTTTGGTCAAAACGAAGTCGTCTCCACAGACGGAGGGTTTCTTCTCCTGAAACGAAAGAAAGAGTTGTAACCTCCAAATCCCTTCGCTCAAGTTCTGATACCACTTCATCAACCTCAGACTCGTCGATAGGTCGAGAGTGTAGTTGAATTCCTGACGGCAAAGTAATACTAACTATTCTCATTTGATTTACACTTTGGTGATACGTTCAACTCACCTTGCTCCCTTTCAGAGCCGTTGAATGTTTATTGTTGAAAGAACGTGACATATTTATATTACACATTTTCAAAAGTACAATCTCTATTGTCCATCACCCTCAATTATTAATTCTTAATTTGCCCCCTGCCCCAAACTGCTCCCTGCTATCTGATATCTGTTAACTGCTAACTGCTATCTGTTACCTATCCGGCGGAATCTGATAATAATTGATCAAATACTTTGTTGTATCTATGAAAGGCTGTGCAAGAGTCTCTGAAGAGTATCTAACACCTCTAGGGTTGACTGTATAGAGGAAGACCAGGAACTTTGGATCTGAGGCTGGCAGGAACCCTACAAATGAGTGGAGGAATCTGTCCTCGGCATACTTTCCATTTTCAGCAATTTGGGCAGTACCTGTTTTTCCACCTATTGAGTATCGTGGATTTTTGGCTTTACCATCAAAGAGTGAGTTGTCGACGTTGTAGACCATCATATCCCTCACTTGTCTTGCGGTGTCTTCTTTGATAACTCTCTTGCCCACCTTTGGCTCGACTGTCTTGCTTCCACCTATCATATAGTCATATCTTTTCACTACGTATGGTTTTACAAGCTCGCCTCCATTGGCTATAGATGCAAATGCTTTTGTCAGACCTATCGGCGTAAATGCAATACCTTGTCCAAAAGAAGCTGTGTAGTATTCGATTTTTCTTGGACTGTTCAAGTTTGAGGCAAGACCAGCAACCTCATTAGGCAAATCAATATCTGTTTTTTGACCTATCTCAAAGCTTCTAAAATATTCGCCAAACTTCTCTATACCGACTTTGTCTACCACAAAAGCAAAACCTGTGTTTAGTGACTTAGCTAGAGCCTCTTGCAAAGTGATAACTCCTCTACCCTTTTTGTCGAAGTTATAAAATGTTCTGTTGTCAGAAGTAACAAATCCTTTGTCGTTGTATGTAGTCTTTGCATTTACCACACCTAAGTCTATACCGACTGCCATAGTCAGAGGCTTGATGATGGAACCCATTTCGTAAACACTTTCTACTAGATCATTTTTAAAGATTCCTAAGTCTCTTTCTTTGCCAAAATGATTCGGATCAAAACTCGGATAAAGTGCCATTGCAACTATCTCCCCTGTTTTAGGATTCATGATAATACCACCTGTCTTTTGTGATGAATAAGTGTCAGATATACCTTTCAATGCGCTTTCCAAATATGCTTGAGTATGTGGTTCTATAGTAGTCACAATATCGGCTTCAAGACTTTTTCCTGTTGCCACGGTTTTAATATTTGAAAATAGTTCAGCAAAAAAGTTAGAGTATGCTTTATCGCTATCTCTCCTCAAAGAGTCTTCATAAAATCTTTCAAGTCCATATCTACCTGCAATATCATTTTCCTTGTATGCCATAAAACCAAGCGTATGTGATGCAAGATTTCCACCAGGATAATATCTCCATTTGTCTTTGTACAAGCTAACACCTGGTATCTTTAATGCAGATATCGTCTCTCCGTAGTTTTCTTCTAGTTGTCTTTTGACCTCTTCGTAAGTGTCCCCAACCTTATTTGCTCTTTTTATATAATCTTCATAATCCAAATAACCTTCAGGTAAAACTTTTGAGATTGCCTGATAAGTAGATTCTACTGTTCCGTTTTTCTGAAGAGTACTAGGATTTATGACCAGTATGAAGCCCGTTCTAACGGTAGCTGCGGATATTATTCTGTTTTCCTTGTCAGAGAAGTATACAGTTCCCCTGTTGAAAGCATTTGCAGGTCTTTGATATTGTCTATCTGCCTTTTCAGAAAAATAATCAGAGTGGACAACCTGAACAGAATATATTTTAACAAAAAGAAAAAGCGAAAAAACCAATATACAACCTAGGATAAACCGAGCTCTGTTTCTGATAGTGTTTTTGGGAGTATCTTTATTCATTCTTACTAATAATCTTACAACAAATCACACAAAATTACCTTAAATTGTTCGGGTTAAAGCGCGCACTTCACGCTATCACCTCTTCAAACTATCTTATCGCAACATTTCTATTTGCCACCTCTCTTGTCAGAAAAACAATATCAGTACTCTTCACCTGCTTAAATCCTAATGCAAAAGCTGAGTTTATGTTTATTGATTCAAAGCTATTTATATACGAAAACTCATTATCAGAAAGCTCTGAATTAAGGCTGGCTATTTCAGACTTTAGTTGATTGCCCGCAACAGCATTCCCTACCATCTTATACATGAAAGAACAATAAATCATGAATGTCAGCACTATCGCAGACAAAAGAGTCCAAAACGCGATGATATTGGCTTGATTTGAATTTGCTATTTTAGCTACTGTGTTTTTCATGTTTTTTAATGTTCTATGCTGTTTTAATAATGTTTGTTTGTTTTGCCCTTGTCTTGCCTTATCCTCTTTGCTCCTGTTTTTTGCCGGGACATTCTTAATTCTTAATTCTGCCCCATGCCTCTCCCTGCCTCTTAACTGATAACTGTTACTTGATACCTGTTATCTGTTTCTGAGCTATCCGAAGTTTCGAGCTTCTTGATCTTGGATTTATCTTTACTTCATCTGCCTCTGGCACTAGTGGTCGTTTGGTGAGTATCTGAAGCAATCCTTGATCTGAAGACTCCTTAAAAAAATTCTTAACGATACGATCCTCTAAACTATGGAATGATATGACTGCAATCCTTCCACCTTCCTTCAGAAGTTCTACAGCTTGTGGTAACGCGTCTTTGATGGATTGAAGTTCATCATTAACTGTTATCCGCAAGGCTTGGAAAGTCTTTGTGGCGGGATGCGTCTTGCCATGTCTCGCACCTGATGGATAAGCAAACTTGATGATTTCAGCAAGCTTTGCAGTAGTTTTGATCGGCTCCTTAGCCCTTTCCTCAACTATCTTCTTTGCGATACGTCGAGAAAACTTGTCTTCGCCATAAGCAAATATGATGTCAGCAATGCTTTCCTCTTCCCATGTATTGACTATGTCAGATGCATTGAAAGAGTAAGTATCGCTTTGACCGAAAGTCATCAGTAGCGGTTCGTCTTTTTTAAAAGCAAAACCTCTGCCAGACTCTTCGATCTCATAAGAACTTATACCGAGATCAAACATGATTGCATCAGCCTTAAAATCAGCTGGCAACTCACCTTTAGTTTGAAGATCGTCTATGTTTTTTTGAAGGTTTCTAAAGTTATCTTGGATAAATGTGAGTGTTGGACTTTCGAAACTTGGATCATTTGCCTTTTGAGTTTTGACCATTGCTTCAATGTTTACCTTTGCTCTCTCGATAGCTTCTGGATCAAGGTCAACTCCAATGAGATGAACATTTCCAGACAACTCTTTGATAATAGCTTCACTGTGTCCCCCATCACCTAGATTACAATCTATGACGATGGGTTTAGTACTTTTGCTTGCGCCGGCAACTTTAGCAGCGCCGGATACAAGCGTCGCTGAGCCATTTTTTATCTCAGATAAATTTAGACCTTCTATGATTTGTTGTAAAAGAACAGGTATGTGTCGCATGGATTTATATAGCCCCTATCTCACCTAGTTTTTCTGCTAATTGGTCAGCTGATTTGACGATTTTGTCTTGGCAAGCTTTCCATTTAGACTCTTCCCAGATTTCAACACGACTATAAACCCCTGCGAAAACTACCTTTGAACGACTTGTTATACCAGCATGCTCTTGATGATTGTCAGGAATAAGTATTCTTCCAATAGAGTCAATATCAATCTCACGAGCGCTTCCCAAAAGATATCTACCGAAGTCTCTACTATCAGATTTACCTATAGACAATTTTTCAAGATTACCTACGACGATTTTTTCCCAACCTTTCAACGTGAACATAAAAAGACATCCATCAAGTCCTTTTGTGACTATGACTTTCTTGCCTATTTCCTTTCGGAAGTTTGCAGGCAGGGATATTCTTTTTTTCTCGTCTATTGTGTGAGTGTATTCGCCTATAAGCATTGCTTTTTTTGGTTATAACACCTGTTATCAGATCTTGGGAATGGGTGCCTTTGATCTGATTTGTCATTGTTCAGATGACCTGTACTGAACCGAAGTTTGTTGGCAGCGCACTTCGATTCGAAAAACTCACTAATCTTCCTGATATAAGAAGCTAGGAGTGCTTACTCTGTTCTAAGCTTGTTTTACAAAGCAGAATCCAGATTTTAAGCGATTTGCTTCCTATACCACTTTATCCCACTTATCTACCATTTTATGCCACTTCACTCACTTAAGCAACAAAAAAACCCACTTCGAGGTGGATAACTTCGGATTCAGTTAACAGGTAGCAGTTGGCAGATTGCGGTTAATAATTTTTGTGCTGTTTTTTTGGCGAGGGAATTTTGGATATAAAAAAGCGCCGTACCTTTGCAGGTAAAGCGCTAACTGTTCGTTGACGAACATATAGATTGCGATGTGTGGTCAGATGATGATCTTGACCAGTATTCCCAGCTTGTTTCCGAGGTCGATGAAAGCGAATGTAGAGCCGAAAGGCGGTGTGACATATGGAACTTCTGATTGACGGCAGATGAGTCGGCCGTATTTCTCGAAAAACCATTTGGCAAACCCCTCTGGACCACTAGCAAAATCAGAGTTTCGTCTCCACATTTCAACGATGATGTCTTCGTTTTCACCCAACCCTACAGAGTATCTGCCTGGAGTCTGCTCCTCTTGTCTTAGAACAAGTGCAAGCCAAGCAGAGAGTTCATACTCTAGCTTGATAATGAAGTTAAACTTGCCCGGGTCGTAATTACCAACTTCACCTGCCTTGATAGACAGAATCCTTTTTTCAAAGCTTGCTAATCCATGTAATACTAACATATTGCCTCCTTCTGTTAAATTTAAGAACATATCGAGGTTCTTTTTAGATCCACGATATTTAGATAGTACAACATAAATATAAAATTGTAAATAGTTTAAGGTGTAAGCTTTATTTAAATCAATGACTAGCCTATGTGCCTATTTTTGTTATAAAAAAGCGCTGTACCCTTGCAGGTAAAGCGCTTTTGAACCACCTAAGGTCGGTAGTTCATACTCACTAATTGGCTTTGAACAAGATAGCCTTACCATCTCTGATTAGCATAGCCTTGAACTCACAAACTTTTTCAGAGTTAGGCCTTGATTTGGATACGACAGACTGACCGACAGCTCTCCAGAGAAGATTCACAAGCGTTTTCACATCTGTTACCTGCTGAGCACTTCCTTCTTTTGCCCATGATACAACTACCTCAGAAGTTATCTTGCGCTCTACTTTTTCTCTCCACAAAGGAAGGTTTATCATAGTTGTGACCGCACTTTCCAAAGATTCTTTGCCTATGAACATGACGATATCGTTCATCTTCATATCTGCTGATTGATCACTTAACGACACCACACGTATCTTGATGATACCGTTATTTTTTATCGAAACTATTCCTGTATTCAAGACGTTATCCTCCTTATGTTGAATTTTTGTTTAGAACTATGCCCGACCCTTCATGGACCAGACACAGCAATATTACACTTCAGACAGTTTGCGTCAACTGTTAACTGTTGTCCCTAGGTCGCATCAACGGAAACATCTGAACCTCACGAAGTGGCTTATCTACCAAAAAGGCAAAGAGTCTTTCTCCAAATCCAAAACCGAAAGTCGGTGGCATGCCATGCTCTAGCATTTCTACAAAATCCCATTCGGGCATCATAGCTTCTTTGTCACCTGCGCGTAGGAGTGATTGCTGGTGTTCAAAACGTGCGCGTTGGTCAAGCGGATCATTGAGCTCTGAGTACCCTTTGCCTATCTCAGCACCTCCGATAAGCACTTGGAACTGCTCTACGGTTTTAGGATTGTTTCTACTTCTCTTTGCGAGTGGTTGCATAAAGTCTGGATAATCCATGACTATAGCCGGACCAGATATTTTCTTTCTGCAATACTTCCAAAGTGAATCAACCATTCTCTCTCTTGTAATAGCGTCAGACTTCACACTTAGCTCTTCTAGCTTTTCTTTTAAATCATTCTCAGTAGCTTCATATATATCGACACCTGTTTGAGCCTTGATCTCATCTGCATATGATATTTTTTTCCACTCATCAGCAAGGTCAAACTCATGCTCTCTAGCTGAAAACTTTGTAGTACCAAATACCTCGGTCGCAATCTTTATATATAACTCACGAACAAGCTCCATACCCTTTAGATAGTCAGCATATGACCAGTAGAACTCACAGTTTGTGAACTCTTGCGCATGGTTAGGACTTGTACCCTCGTTTCTGTATGCACGACCTATTTCAAATGTTTTTGGAAACCCTCCTGCCATCAATCGCTTTTGCCAAAGCTCACCGACAGAAATACGCATGAAAACATCTATATCTAAATCATTGTGATGAGTCTTGAAAGGCTCTGCTTCTGCACCACCTGTGGTAACCTCTATGGTAGGTGTTTCAACTTCTAGGAAATCATTATCATTTAAAAACCCTCTAACTGTTTGCCAGAACTTTGCTTTCTTTATGAACATGTCTCTGAGCTCGGTATTTGAAAGCACATCTAGATATCTCTTTCTATATCTCTCTTCTACATCTTGTAGTCCACTCCATTTTTCTGGTAATGGTAATAGCGACTTAGTTAGCATTCTCCATGAAAATACCATCATTGATTGTTGACCTGTCTTTGTTATGAAAAGTGGACCAGTTATCTCTACAAAATCTCCAATGTCTACTGTGTCCAAAAACAAATCTCTACCCTCAGCCACTTTTGAATGAACTGCTTTTTCGTCTTCACTAGCAGACTCATCAAGCTTAGGTGATCTATAAAATCCTTGGAAGTTTTCAGTTCCGTCGTATAGGTTGAAAAAAGTGATGGCACCTTGAGTACGCACTGACATAACACGCCCAGAAAGTGTCATATGTTTAGCTTCAGCTATAGCAGTCAGGCTACTGTCAGGTGCTATTTCATAACTATCAAAAGACTCTATAGCTTCTTTTAGCGTATGAGTTTTAAATGATTCAGCTGGATACGGATTTATACCCAGACTTTTAAGTTTATTTAGTTTTTGAATACGTACCTCTCTAAGATCTTCTAATGATGTCATATGTAGATATATTAACCCGCAAAGTCAAAACTTCAAAACCTGAAACCAGTACAGATGCGCCGTTTTTGGAAGAACCTACTCTATAGAGATAACTTTGTACTTTACCTCTCCAGCAGGAGCATTGAAAACAAACTCTTCGCCTTTCTTTTTACCAAGTAGTGCTTGACCTATAGGTGATTTGAATGAAATCTTGCCTGTAGCAGTGTCAGCCTCTTCTGAACCCACGATAGTATAAACACGCTCTGACTTGTCGCCAGCTTTTTTGATGTGAACCACTGAACCAACTTCTACAATATCACTATGATGAGCAGAAACTATCTCAGCATGTGAGAGTATAGACTCGAGTTGTGATATACGATCCTCTAGTGTAGCTTGCGCTTCTCTAGCCTCATGGTACTCAGCATTTTCAGAAAGGTCACCTAGTCCTTTTGCAAACTCAAGCTTATCAGCAATATCTTTTCTTTTTACAGACTTAAGATCCTCAAGCTCGTGTTTGAGTTGTTCAAATTTTTCTTTTGATAGGTATTCTTTCTGTATATTTACCATATTATTGTGTTATTAGACCAAAAGTATACTAGGTTTGATAGCTGGGGTCAATCACCCTTTTACAGGCTTATTATAAGCCATCTTTGCATTAGACTTGAAGATATTTGGACTTCGTAAAGTACCTAGCTACTTTTATTATTTAATTATTTTTACTTTTCATTTCATTCACATTTTTTTGAACAAATGTTTCAAATGATTTTAGTATTTCAACCGGTACAGCATAGACCACTGTATTCGACTGATCAGATGACATGTCGTTTATAGATTGAAGTGTTCTCAAGTGAAGCGCACCAGGGGTCTCTGACAATATACGAGCAGCTTTTGCCATATTTTCAGCAGCTGCATACTCACCTTCTGAGTTAATGATAACAGCTCTCTTTTCACGCTCAGCTTCAGCTTGTTTTGCAATTGTTCTCTCCATGTCTCCAGATAGTTTTATATCCTTGAGCTCTACATTTGCAACATTAAGTCCCCAAGCTGATGTTTGCTCAGCAACTATGCCTTTTATCTTATCAGCCATCATATCTCTGTTTGCCAAAAGCTCATCCAGTGTCGCCTCACCCACAACATTTCTCAAAGTAGTTTGAGCGTATTGTGAAATAGCATATCTAAAATCCTCAACAGTTATCACTGCTTGTTCTGCCCTAACTACATTGTAGTAGATAACAGCATTTACCTGTACAGATACATTATCTCTGGTGATAGCTGATTGATCAGGAACATCCACCGCTTTTGTTCTAATGTCTACTTTTTGAAATGACTGTATGACAGGAAAAACCAATCTCCAACCTGGATTCATGATTCCAGTGAAAACACCTAGCGTAAATCTCACCCCTCTTTCGTATTGGTTGATTTGTCTAATACTTACAAGGACTATTCCGAACAAGATAAATAATATTGTGGTTATAAATTCAGACATAAGTTTGTATTTTGTATTTAGATGCTCCGAGATATGCTTAAGTATGCTTAAGGCAATCGGACGCTGTTAAATGTTAATGGGTGTATTATAGCATGTATGGACAATTAGTAATTATGACTACTACCTGCTACCTGTTACCTGCTACCTGTTACCTGCTATCTGTTAATTGCTAATTGTTCTCAAGGTATTCCGGCGCATACAAAGACATCCAATCAAGCCACAACCTCACAGCAGGTGTAGCACCGACAGTAGCGGTATATGGGGCCTTTTCAAGCAAGACCGCAAATGCATATTTTGGCTTGTCATATGGAAAATATCCTACTGACCAAGAGTTTATAAACTGATTTCTCACTCCGAGTTGTGCAGTACCTGACTTACCTGCAACCTTAACATATGGAACATTTATAGATTGCATAGTTCCCTCAGTAACAGCCATGCGCATTCCTTCTCTCACTACGTCATACCACCTATTGACCATATCAGGTGTATTTGGTGCGTTGGGCTCTGGTGATACTTTACCTACGCCTTCTATCTTTCTAGTATAGGCCTTACTAGAGTCGTATATGCCTTTGGCACGCAACTCATTTTCAGTTTCTAGTGAAAGCATGGTCGGTGTGTGCAAAGTGCCTCCATTTGCAATAGCAGCTGTATATCTAACTGCTTGTATGGGAGTGATCTGAAATCCATATTGACCTATCACTGTGTTATACGTATCACCCACCCTCCATATATCTCCTTTAAACACTTCTCTCTTCCATTCAGGTGTAGGTATCACACCTTTCTTTCCTCCGAAAAAAGTACCCTCCAGTGTCTCGTCCAATCCAAACATTTTAGAATATGTATCAATACGATTTATACCCAAACCTTTTTGATTCATGAATCCACCTCCTATCTGGTAAAAATACACATCGGAAGATACTGCAATAGCCTCTCTTGCATCAGTAAATCCATGCGCTTTCCAGTCTTTGAAGATAGAAAACTCACCAGGTCTAAATGGGTTCGGTAGTCTCATCTCTCCTGTACTCTCTATCTGCTTATCAGGCGATATTATACCTTCTGAAAGTGCTGCGAGTGTGAAGAGGGGTTTCAAAATAGATCCTGGAGTATATAGACCTTTTGAAACTCTATCCAAAAACGGTGTGTTAGGGTCATTTAAATACGACTGTATTTTTTCAACATCTTTTCCATCTGTCATGACATTTGAATCGTACTCTGGATATGTCACACTAGCTAAAACTTCACCAGTATATATATCCATCACAACACCTGCACCGCCCTGAAAACCTGACCTGCGCGCAATTTCTTCTATAGAGCTATAGAGTGATTTTTGAATTTTTTCATGTATGGATAATTTTATATTTTCTCCCTTTATGGCAGGCCTCAGTACACTTTGAGATATTATATTTCCAAGAGCATCAGTCTCTGCAATCTTCAAACCGTTTTGTCCGGTAAGCAAAGTATCGAAGTATCTCTCTACCCCATCTGCACCTTCGTATTTTGTATCATAATAAAAACCAAATCTATCTTTTTTTGGATATCTAACATAACCGACCAAACTATGAAGTCCTTTCTGATCAGAATATTTTCTTAGTGAAAATTCTGGCTCTGATTCATCACTTACATTCCATGCCAAAATATTACCTTCTCTATCTGTGATAGCTCCTCTCTCAGCAAAAACTAAACTCTGTCTTAGTCTATTGTTTTCGGATATATGCTTAAATTTTTCGCCTTCGGCAATCTGAAGTGAGCCTATACGATATATAAATGATACTGGTATCAATACAAATATGATGCCAAGTATAACAATGGTCCTTCTTGAAATAGCGCGTTCAATCTGTCCCTCGAACTGGTCTTTGTCGAATTGTGGAATATTTGAAGAATCTAAAAAAATCTCGTCTGGATCTATCTCTTTCGATTTTCTTATAGTTTTAGATCTTCTGAATATCATGCATAGAATCTTACCTTGTTTTTTAAAGACTGCAAAATAATCATTGTTATAAGTCCAGCCGACAAGAAAGGTATACCATATGGTCTATCAAATGTGTGAAAAAACAATGAACTTGAATACATCATGTCCATTATTAACCCCACTAGAAGTATTTCATAATATACAAAATACCAACTAGCTATTATAGCCATTAAAAAAGTCAGGTACCAAGGTATGAATGGTAAGAAAAGTAGACTTCCAAATATTATTATATTAACGATTAATCTTTTGGACATTGACGTATTTTAATGAGTTTAGATTTACAGGGAGTTTGAAATATAAATGAGTAAATGCTTCACCGTCGCTTGATTCTATCTTTTCTAAGCTACCGAGTATATATGAATATGTTCCAGGAACTACAACTGGGTCTAGCTCATTAACCTCAATATTTTTTGGAGCTTTTATGTAGAAATTTCCTGAGCCATGACCTTCTGCAACTACATTTGCAGTTGTTGAACCGGTACCTATGATGACATCTATGCGCTCTCCTGGAGTTGAGAATAGTTTAACTATAGAAGTTTTTTCTCTAACCTCATCTACATATCCAATCAGAAAATCATTATCAGCATATACCCTGTCACCTAACACTATTCCTTGATCTTCACCAATATCTATCATTAAAGAATCATAAGAAGTTTTCGGGGGTCTCATTATCACAACTGCCAAAACAGTACTATCACTTTCTACACTTTTTCTACCAAGTAGCTCTTTCAGTTCAGCATTTTCAGATCTAAGCATTTGAACAAGTGAGTTTTCTGAAACAGGTCTAACGGTCTCTCCGTAGTATCCAAAAACATACCCAACGCCTCTTTGTAATGACCCTAAGACATTCTTAAGTTCAGTTTCAAATACAAATCCCAGCAATGCTAATATACAAAAAACAATAAATGCTTTGAACAAATGTCTATTGTTATCCCTACGTTTATCGCGCAACTGGTAATTCATTTTCATTTTGTATTAGCATATCTTCAAACTCTTCAAGTTCTTCTAGTATGATACCTGCCCCTCTCGCAACTGCTGTAAGTGGATCCTCTGCAACAAAAACCTGTATGCCGACATATTCAGAAAGTACCTGTGGCAGACCTTTTATAAGTGCACCGCCCCCAGCTAGGTATATGCCGTTTCTCATGATATCGGCCAATATCTCAGGAGGTGTTGTCTCAAGAACTTCCTTTACGGCATCCAACAAAGTATCGATAGACGACCCTATAGCCTCTCTGATATCTGAGTCTGTAATGATCACTTCACGTGGAAGCCCTGTCACTAGATCTCGACCCCTTATAGTAGTCTCCAGTGCAGGATTACATGGAAGTACACTTGATATTGCGACTTTAACTTCTTCAGCAGTTTTTTCTCCAATGAGTATTTTGAATTCATTTCTTATATACGAGACTATGTCATTGTTAAGCTTATCCCCTGCTATCTTTAGGTTTTTAGCTCTAACGATACCGCCGAGCGATATAACTGCGATATCAGTAGTACCGCCGCCTATATCTATAATCATACTTCCTGTAGCTTCTCTAACAGGAAGCCTAATACCTATAGCAGCAGACATTGGCTCCTCAACTATATGCACAAGTCTTGCGCCAGCATTTTTTGCAGCATCTCTCACAGCCCTCCTCTCCACATTTGTAATACCATATGGAACCCCGATCACTACTTTTGGACCTAACATTTTTTTAGATATACCTTCTGCTTTTCTAATGAGATACGAAAGCATTTCTTCTGTAATCTCAAAGTCTGATATTACTCCATCCACTAGAGGCCTGACGGCAGTGATGTGACCTGGTGTACGCCCAAGCATAGATTTTGCTTGAGACCCTACAGCTACAACTCTTCCGGTCTTTTGGTTTACAGCAACAACAGATGGCTCGTTGATAACAACACCTTTTCCAGAAACATAAACAAGCGTATTGGCAGTACCGAGGTCGATGCCAATATCATTCGAAGCAAATCTTAAGAATTTTAGTTTTAGTTTTTTAAACATTGGTTTTTAGTTTTTCTACTAGCTCATCCACTGTCATATCTTGCACCTCACCTGTAGCCCTGTCTTTTACCTCTACAAGGTATTCACCGTCAGCCCCTTGCTTGTTTTTGTCACTAATCACTACTCTAGTAGGTATACCAATGAGATCCGAATCTCCAAACTTCTCACCTGCACGTGCATCTCTGTCGTCGAAGATGACTTCTATGTTTTGTCCTGTCTTTGTTTTTTGCTCTACTAGTTTTTTGTAAATGCTTTCCGCTCGAGCATTTGTTTCGTCTGAACCATTGACAAGTACCAGATGCACATCGAAAGGCGCCACTGACTTTGGCCACACTATACCTTTGTCATCTGATAGGGCTTCTACTATAGCTCCCATAAGTCTAGGCACTCCGATACCATAGCTTCCCATAAAAACTGGATTGTTTTTACCTGACTCATCTGTGAAGTTTAGCTCAAGCGGTTCTGAGAACTTTGTACTTAGTGTAAATATATTCCCGACCTCTACAGCTTTCGCAGTTTTAAATTTGTCTGGATTAACGCCTACTATAGCGTGAACTTCTTGATTGTTAACTTCTTCGTTCAAAGCAATGCCTTTTTCTTCATCTATGTAGATAGTGTCCTCACCAGCATCAGTCACCATCTGAAACTCATGCGAAAACTTAGCAAAAGTACCTCCACTTGCAAATGTAATATATGTAAGATGTCCAATACCTACCTTATCAAAAATCCTCATATAAGCATCTTTACACTTATCATAAAACTCACCGTGCTCGTGTTCATCTTTTGAAAATGAGTAAAGGTCTTTCATCAAAAACTCTCTACCTCGCATGATACCGCTCTTTGCACGTTTCTCATTTCTAAACTTTGTTTGAAACTGATATACGTATTTAGGCAAATCTCTAAAAGATGCAATATGATCTTTCATCAAAAGTGTAAGTGGTTCTTCATGTGTAAATCCAAGTCCGACCTCAGTATCATTTGCAAGTTTAGTCTTGAACCAGTTGTCTACTTTTACATCATCCCATCTATCAGTTTTTTTCCAGACTTGAGAATCTTGAAGTGAAGCGAGCGACAACTCTTGTCCACCAATACCATTCATCTCATCTCTTATGATTGTTTTAATTTTTTCAATAACACGAAGACCTAGTGGTAAAAAAGAATAAACACCAGCCATATCCTTATGAACAAACCCGGCTCTTATGAGCAACTGCGCGTTTTTTGAAACCTCATCCTTTGGAGCCTCTCGCCTAGTTTTTGTAAAAAGTGTTGATTGTCGCATGGTATAAGTTAGTTATGGTCATATAATACACCAAAAAAGCCTTTTTGTTAGGTTTGTCAGGGCTTTATTTTTTTGGGAAATGTGGTGGGTTGGTTTGGTTTTATATGATTTACACTAAGGAAAATAAGTGCATGGTTGCACGGCGTATAAATTAAAATGCTGGTAGGCCTGGGAAATACCCATTACCTACCAGCAGTTATAAATGCTTTTTCGCACTCAAACCAAGGTTGTCAATATTTCTTGACAGGTTTGAATTTCACAGCTCGCAACTCCTGTCCACGACAGTAGATTGTCCAGATACCGAATTCTTGTTTACCGTAAGGGACATTCCTGTCGTAAGGTCGTTCCATCTCCTCACTTTCTGGCAAAGCATACAAGAGGTGGATTAATGTCTCAGTCTCCCTCTCATTTTCAGAAAAGTGCTGCATCATAGGCTTTTCTTGACGTAAAGCTAAGCAGTCAGCAAGAACTCTGAAACATTCTCTAGGGTCGCGCTTTAAAAACTCCTTTCCTGCATCTGATCTTTGGTAGGAAATCCACACAGAGTGTGCATCATACACAACTTCTTTGAGCAGCTCAGCAAGGAGTTGCTCGGGGTTCATACTTTCGTATTCTTTCATTGTCTTATCCTTTTGTGCATCGTTCTGAGCACAGTGGCTTCCTTTCAAAGCCGGTTGAATGTTTAACTAAAAGAACGTGATGTATTAATACCACGTTGCTTTTAGCTGGTCAATATGGAAGCTGAAAGTAAAATTTCAACTACTAATTACTAATTACTAACTGTTAATTGTTATCTGTTAATTCACCAACACAAACACATCCTTCACCGTCACTACAATCATCAAAGTTATAAGTAGCAAGAAACCGACCGCATTTAGCCATAGTTGAACTTTTGGACTAACATCTCTTCTAATAATACTTTCTATAAGCACTATAAGTAGTCTGCCTCCATCAAGCGCAGGAAACGGTACTAGGTTTATAACTGCCAAGTTGGCAGATATGATAGCCGCGATGACGAGTAGACTTGCAAAACCAGTCTTAGCTGACTCACCCACCACACCTGCAATGCCTACCGGACCACTGACTTGCTTGAGACTAGCCTCACCTATGAAAATACTTTTAACAAAGTTTCCTAATCCTACAGCAGTATTGATTGTTAGGTGGTATGTTTGTTTTGCACCATTGTAAAATGCGCTGAAGAATCCTGCTTTGAATTCTGCATATACATCCATCGATATACCTACAGCTTTTTTGTTAGCAACTATTCCCTCTTCTGGTGTCACAGGTACTATCTCAACACTATCATTTGCTCTTTGTACTTTAAAATCTATGCTGTTTTCTGCTGATGCAATGATACCTTGAACCTCTTCTGGTGTTTGTGTTGGTATAGATGATACTTCCAGTATCCTGTCACCTGGCTTCAATCCTGCTTTTTCAGCAGGGCTTCCTGGAGAAACCATGACTATAGTTAGTTCTGGATTTTTGATCTGATCGGCAGGCATAGCTTCTGTCGAGACCTTAGTACCGAGCATCAATGAACCTGATAGCAAGACCCATGCAAGTAGTATGTTGAATGTAACACCAGCAACTAGTACCACAGCCTGTTGCCATCTAGGTTTTGAAAGCATGCTGTCTGGTGTCTTGGCATCATCTGCATTTTCACCATATATCTTTACATAACCACCTAGAGGCAGGAGGTTGATTGCATAACGAGTCTTTCCCCACACCCAACTGAAAAGTCTAGGAGGAAAACCTATAGCAAACTCGTCGACACGTATTTTGAAAAGTCTAGCTGCAAGAAAATGCCCTAGCTCATGTATGAATACAAGTAGTGTTAGAACTAAAAGGAAAATGATTGCAGTGGACATATAGCTTAGATTTTATTAGTTGATATTTATAATGTGCTTATTTTTCCAGCCAAAGGTTTTAATTTTCTATCTCTTTTTCCTTCTTACCAAAAGCTTCTTCTAGTTTAGTAGATGCATCTTGGAAAATCTTTTCCATCTCGGTCTTGGCTCTCATGGCGTCATCTTCACCCATTTCACCTGATTTCTTTTTTGTATTTATATCATCTGAGACTTCATTTCGCTCTCTACGCAGTGCAACTCTAGCATCTTCAAGCTTAGTCTTTGCCACCTTCACAAGTTGCATACGTCTCTCACCTGTAAGCTCTGGGAATATTACTCTGATACCTGTACCGTCAACTACAACACCTACACCTAAGTCTGCCAGGTTTATCGCCTTCTCTATAGCTTGTATTTGTGAATTGTCCCAAGGTGAAATACGAATAGTCTTTGCATCCTCAGCTGAGATACTTGCAACAGATGATATCGGCATCTCAGAGCCGTATGAATCTACTTTTACTGGATCAAGAAATGATATAGAAGCACGTCCAGTTCTAATACCTGAAAGCTCTTTGTTAAACCACTCCTGTGTTTCTTTTAATTTTTGTTGAAATTTTAAAAAATTGTATGCCATATATGGTTGATATACTATCACATATTTGATGAATATAAAGTGAATTTTAAATGAAGCTACAAAAAAACACCCCAGCTAGAAACTAGCTTAGGGTGCGTGGGTGCCGGGTTTACGGCTTTTGTATGTCACGCCAGGACACAAGGTACGAATGTTATTTGTGATTCTATTTTTTGGACTTTGCACGCAATGTTTGGTGGCGCTTTTTTGATACAGCTTTTTCCACCGACTTCGCATTTTGTTTGACTTTGGTTTTGGTTTTCGGCTTTCTGATTTTATTTCCTTCCTTTTTTTGACCATTTTTTCCATCCGTTGACTGCTTGAGCCAACGAATAGTTGGGAAGTCGAGTAAAGGTTCACTGATACCTTCTGCAACATCAGTTAACACCCTTCTTCCGCCTTCATACACTCCACCCAATTCATCCAATGTAATCATGGCAACATGAGTATACTATAAATAGTTTATGAATAAAACTTCATAATTCGCCTGTCTACATAGTCCTTTCTCGCTGAGTCACACACAACCAAACACACAGATCAATGCTTATGCTTTAATCATCAATGCCAAGTTTTCCAATATAAGTTTTTTAGATGACGATGTGTCATACAGGTATTCATATATATTTGTAAATATTTTTGCATTACTTATTCTTTTATTTAAATACCCTTCACTCATATTATCTTTATCAGTCTTTTTCTGACTCGAAATTGTGTCTAACGCATTTGCCTCATGTGTACAAACAATCATTTCAATATTTTTTACGAACTCAAATATAAAACTATCATCTATGATTTCATCTTCCTTGTCACCAAGAATTTTCTTTACAATTTCCAACCTTGAAGGTATTTCGGATTCTATGAATCTCTTTGCCAACTTGCTGATCGATACTGTATTCATACCATCACCCATGCCATCTACGGACGAGTCACCGGATGATTTCTTTTTACCACCTACCTCACTTGCTATATCAACCTCCCCATCAGAAAAACTTTCCAAAA
>JAIXXV010000042.1 GCA_027490575.1 bacterium
GTTATAAGGTTTCCAGCTGACTTGTTTGAGGTAACATCTGTTACTAGAAACAACTCTATATTGTCTTTATGGGTTGAAAATCCAGCATTCTCAAACTCTGCTGGTACTATAAGTTTTGACGGAGGTCTTCCAACTCCAGGATTCAACGGTACTCAGGGATCTGTCATAACTTTCACTGCTAGGGCTAAAAAGGCAGGTCAGGCAGAATTCTCATTTGCTAATGCTTCTGTGAGAGCCAACGACGGCTTTGGTACAGATGTGCTAAATAGTAGACAAGGAAGAACAGTGTCAGTAGTTGATAAAGCTCCTGTTTTGACAGAAGAAACTCCTGTACCACAAGTCCAGACTACAAACCTTACTCTACAGGTTACATCAGAGACGCACCCTTCTCAGGAGTCTTGGTATAGCGATAACAACCCAGTGTTTAAGTGGAAAGTTCCTGCAGGAGCAGATGCTATACAGACTGGTATAGACAACAATGACTCAGGTTCTCCTCGAGTAACATTTAGTCCTGCTATAAGTGAAAGAACTACTAAAAACTTAGAAGAAGGAACATGGTACTTCAAAGTCAGAGCTAGAAAAGATGGAAGGTTTGGCCCTATCACTACTTATATTGCTAGAGTAGACAAGACTAGTCCGAAGATTAATTCAGTAAAATTTGATTATGATGAAAAAACAAGAGCTCTAAATATCACCGCAGATGTTGTAGACGAAGTTTCAGGTCTAGACTATTTTGAAATATATGTAAATGACACCCTTGCTAAAAGTATTTCACCTACTGATTTTGTAAATGGTAAATATAGTCTCGCCGTTGATGTACCCGGAAACAATACAGTTAAGGTTTTGGCGGTTGATCGAGCTGGCAATGTTGCTGAATCATTGGGCAAGTTCTTTGTAACAGAAAGAACATCAGTTCAATCAGAAAATGTTTCCCTTGATGGATTTAAAGAACAAAATATCTTTACAAGAGCTTACCTTTCATTGATTGGATTGTCTCCACAGATATATATGTCTATCATCATTGCCTTGATGAGTATTATACTGTTGCTCGTAGTTGTGTATTCTGGTCGTCACTATATCAAGCTAAGACACAGACTAAAGGTTAGAGCTGCTTTGACTAGAGGTGACAACACTAGAGTGCTACTACTTGTTAAGAGACGTCTAGAAAGACATTTGGAAATATTGCAAAATATAAGACACGGTAGAATTCTTACAGATGAAGAAAAAGCTATAAAAGAAGCGATAGAGATAGACTTGGATGAAGTTGATAGAGCTATAGAGGATATTGTTAAGGAGTAGGTTTTTCGGGGAGGGTCATCAGCGACAGTGGTTCAGGTATTGAAGATGGCAATTGTTCGTATATATCATATACATAGGATTCGCACGATACAGTGCTCGGCACGATATGCATAATATTTGCCGAGCTTTCGTGATAATATATAACCGAACAATCAATAAACCACTATGACCGACATCATCATAAACTATATTGGACTACTAACACTCATCGCGGGATTTATCATTGGACTCGGTGCAGTTATTGTCATAGATATACACGGCCTTTTGGCACGACGCTCAGTGTATTGGACTGAGGCTACTATTCGCACTCACAAAGTCACAAAGCCTATGATCTGGGTCGGTATATTTCTAGTGCTACTCGGTAGTATTATATTTTACGATTCAAAAGAGATTTTCGGATTGGCACTTATAAACATACAGCTTTTTATTATTGGTATACTTGTTTTAAATGGGTTTTTCCTCAGCTTTTATGTCAGCCCGTACTTGATAAGGATGGAGAGGTCAGGAAGGACCGTTGGTACTGAATATGGTGTTAGTGGTAGTGAGGGAGATAATGGTAGAGGGGCTAATTCTGATGACAAACTTTTACCAGCGCATTTACAAAAAAAGATATTTTTCAGCTTGATACTTTCTGATATAGGATGGTGGGGAAGCGTCTTGATACTAGTGTGGGTTTTGGTTTCAGGGGTTTAGGTTTTATATAGAGAACCTGTCTTTATCGTAAAAGAGTAGTTACTTAAACTTCCAAAATCCAACCCTTTACAATATCTTTCAATGATAAGTTTGCAGTAGACACCATCTTTGGGATTATAGAAGTATCTGTCATGCCAGGAATCGTATTTATCTCTAAGAAGTAAATCTTGTTGTCAGCTGTCACAATAAAATCTGAACGGGATAGATGTTTTGCTTTGAGATGTTTGTGGATGAGCAAAGCTTGTCTTTGTAGTTCATTTGTAAGTGATATGTCTATTTCTGCGGGACAAACTTCAGTTGCAAGTTTTTCAGGATTGTATTTATTTTCAAAATCAAAAAATTGTCCCTTAGGTATGATTTCAACTACTGGTAGGGTGATTGTCTCATTCCCATTTTCAATGACACCGACTGTAAATTCTCTGCCTTTTATAGGTTCCTCTGTTAGAAAATCTGTCCCTTTGCTTGATGCCAGCAGAGCATCTAATTCTTCTTTTGATGCGCAGAGCTTGGAAGCAACAGATGACCCTCCATGTCTTGGTTTCGCAAATAGCGGAAAACTCGTTGTCTCTATTGGTGAAAGTATACCGATAGTCTGTGCAATATCTTTTGTAAATGTTTTATCAATGGCAATAGCGTGAGTGCTAATATCTGAAAATAAAAAGGGAACTTTTAGGTGTCTAAACAACCCTTGAAGGCTACCATCTTCACCGCCGAGTCCGTGTATTATCGGTATAGCAGCATCAAAATCTTTAGAATATTTTATAAAGGTATCAGTGTCTTCAGGGAAAGTGAAAAGTGTGGTCTCGGCAAAGTCTATGAGTTTGCATAAATTGTTGGCTGATCTGATTGAAACCTCTCTTTCACCCGTTTCTCCTCCTGTTATTATGGCTATTTTCATAACCATATGATACCAGACTTTTAAAAGATAAAGTGATAAAATATGTAAATGAGCACGACAAAAGAAATCAAAACTGGAGTCGTCCATCAAGTACCAAAGGATATCAACATAAAATGAAAATATTATTTGTATGCAGGGGAAATGTCGGTAGAAGTCAGATAGCTGAAGCTTTACTAAAGAGGGAATTGAACGATGTGAAAATTGCAGAGGTGTCTAATAATCCGCCCGAGAATATAAAAGTTCTGTCAGCGGGGACTTTGCTAAGTGGACCTGAACAAGCAATAGGTGAACTGACCCCAGCAATAGACAATGTGGTGGATGTAATGAAAGAGGTAGGTGTAGATGTTTCAAAAAACTTCCGTACTCAAATCACTGAGGAAATGGCAAATGATGCTGATCGAATTATTCTAGTGGTAGACGAAAGAGACCCTATTCCTGATTACCTTGTAAATAATCCAAAGGTTGAAAAATGGGATGTACTAGACCCCAAGGGGCAGTCCCTTGAGTTTACTCGCCAGGTAAGAGATCAGATAAATATTTTTGTTAAGGATTTGGTGGCTGGTTTGCAAAAAGATCTGTAAGACGATGTCATTGAACACTTGTATGTTAATAGGTTTGTCTTTTGCTATACTAAACCCATGAAAAAAGGCGAAGACTATATCGGCGTAAGTGTCATATACCTATGTCACGACGGCAAAGGCAATATACTTTTTAACAAGCGTAGTCAAAACTGTCGTGACGAAAAAGGTAATTGGGATATTGGAGGCGGGGGATTGGACTTTGGAGATACAGTCGAGGGTACATTGCGAAAAGAGATCAAAGAAGAATACTGCACAAATGTTTTAAGTTTTGAATTTCTTGGATACAGGGATGTCCACCGGGTCAATGAGGGCAATAAGACTCATTGGGTCGCATTGGATTTTTTAGTATTAGTTGATAGAGATAGTGTCGGTAATGGCGAACCTCACAAATTTGATAAACTAGGGTGGTTTACATTGGATACTTTGCCAGCGCCGCTACATTCGCAATTACCAAAGTTTTTTGAGTTGTATAAAGGGAGGGTTGGTTTAGTGATCTAGTTTATTTTATCGTTAATTATATTTACACTACATGTAGATAGCTTGATATAAAGAACTCTATGTGGCACTATATTCCTAGAAAAAATGATCGTTTTAGCTAAGGTAAGCATCAAATCGAAACCTAAACAAAAAAAAGAAAGGTAAAGTCATGTCAAATCCAACGGTCAGTGATAGTGTTCAGTCTGTAGAACCTGCGCCTGTACTGGACTCAAAAGGGGTTCAGATATTGCCTGGTTCCATTGTCGGTATGAGTGATAGTGAAGGTAGATTTTCAGAGCACCAAGGTCTGGTGGTCTGTCCGCATTCCAATCTTGAGGATGAAGTCTACACGGTCGGTGTCTACTTCTACAGGGAGGTTGGAAGACATGAATTGCACGACCATAGTCCGAAAAGGCAGGTATTGCGTTTTGATATTTGGGATGAAAAATTCAAAAACGAAGACAGGTTTAGTCAGACAGATTTTCTGTTTGATGGAGACCGGTGGAAGCAATCACCGCGCGTTCACTTTTTTATGCCAAGTGAGCTAGTTGTTCATCCTAGATGGGAAATAAAGGTTGTGGTTGAGAGGTTATTCCATAACTATTGGCATCATTATTCACCTCTAGATCCTTGGCCATTAGACCCAAAGCTCTACATGTGCAACATTGAACATTGTGAGTCTCCGTCAGTTGACAATGCATATTTCAATGTTTGGGGAACCGTTTATCCAGTTCCAATGTGTAGTCAATGTCACTTGCAATACAATGGTAAGTGCGGTGATGAGTGGCCTAAGCTCAAAAAAGAGTTTCTGGGCTTAGATGGCATACCTCTGCAAAAAGTTGAATCAGTCAAGGAATCAACAGTTCTGTGAGGGCACGTGTCTGTAAAATTTAACCCGTCTCGAGTAAAATTGAGACGGGTTTTTATATACACATTAAAATTTAAACTCCTTGAAATCTAAAAGAATTATGGCAATAAAAAGACCCCGCGACAACTGTGTCGCGAGGCCTAAGCTTCCGAATCCAAACTGATTATTTCTCAACCACCACAATTCTAGGGTAAATGATTTTCAATGAAGTAGCTCCCGTGTCCATGAATCTTATGAAGTAATCATTGACCACTACGGACACTTTTTTGTAGTCCTCAAGCTTGTGCACCCCTCCTTCTGTCTCAAGCTTGTCACTGATCTCTGTGCGCCAGTTGGCAATATTGGCCCTTTTGCTATTTGGTACATTCTCAAACCTGATTTGCAGATAGGGTACTGCCCCCGGCGCATCATTAGGATTGTAAAACATGATGTCCATGTTGGTGACACCTGTCACATCCTCGCTTTGAGACTGTGCCAACGTAGTGGTTGACCCGAAGGCGATGGCCAGGAAGGCGGATAGTGCCAATACGGCTAGTTTAATAATATTTGATTTCATTCTGAGTGTGCTTTCTTTGTTCGTTTTTCTTGATGTGTTTTGGTCGCAATTTCAGAGAGTTGAGTCATTCAGCTCGCTGAATCTCGCGACCAATGCCTGCACGACAAGAATTCATGTCTTTTTGTATTATAACATAATATAAATGTTTGTCTAGTTATGACTTTTGCGCGCGAAAGTGATTACAAAATGATAATCTGGCGACTAATCTGCTATACTTACCACATGAACATCAAAAAACTATTCGACTATTCACAACCATTAGTAGCAGCTTCTACATTATTAGCATTGGCAATGATCATAGTGGTCATATACGGCTCTCAAGTTGTATACAGCATAAAGTTGGCAGGGGATACTATCGAGGTGACTGGCTCAGCCAAGACTTCGGTGGTGGCAGATACTGGGCGTCTCACTATAAACATTGAGACAAAGACTGGTCTAGACGATAAGCAAGCTGGTACCGCTCGTGTACAACGTGGAGTAGACTCAGTAGTGGCGTATCTAAAAACACAAGGGTTCACAGAGATGGAAACTCCGGTAGGATTCACAAACACTGACTACTACTATCCTCAAAACGCACCTGCTGTGCAGACAGGCTACACCATATCTCGTTCTGTTGTAGTTAGAGGTACTGATCTCGAAAAGATGAAAGTTATGGCAAATGATACTAGCAAGCTAGCCGGATCTGGCTACACAGTAACTACTGGTAGTTTTGAGCTGACATATAGCAAGCTCGATGAAGTTAGAGTAAGTCTACTTACTCAAGCTATAAAAGACGCGACTGATAGAGCGGGAGCTATTGCTCAGAACTCTGGACGTTCAGTTGGTAAACTTAGAAATGCAGTCGGTGGAGTTGTACAAGTTTTGCCACAAGGCGGAGTTGATATAAGTGACTACGGTACATATGACACTGCTAGCATGAACAAGGATATCATGGTGACTACTAGAGCGACGTTTGGTTTGAAGTAATAGAAATCAAAAAATAATGAACAAAAAATTAAAGTTTTCAATAATCACCATCATTGCAGTTGCAGTGCTCGCATTTGGTTATTGGACAATATCGCCATTCTTTATAAAAGTAGTTGTACAAGAAGATTTTCCGATTGATATGGTAGCGAATATGCAGGCGGGCACAGGGGCCACATCAACAAATGCTATTTTAGGTTCTTACACAGGTGCGACAATGAACCCTACAGACTTTCTAGAAAGGCAAGGTAAATTTGTCGGATACGATAAAATTCACAATGGAACTGGTACGGGATCGATATACGTATTAAAAAATGATCAAGGTGAGACGATACGTCTTTTGAGATTTGAAGAAGGTTTTCAAGTAAACAACGGACCTGATCTTTTTGTTGGTTTTGGTAAAGATGGCAAATACGTGAAGGGGAGTGAAATATCAAAACTCAAAGGTACTGACGGTTCTCAAAACTATGAAATACCATCATCAGTAGACCTCAGTCAATATGACAGTGTTTTTGTTTGGTGCAAGGCATTCTCAACTCCTTTCATAAGAGCAGATTTGTCTGATATGCAAAGATAATATACAAAGACAGTTGGAAAAAGTAAATCAAAATACTGTATAATAAGCACTATGAATAATAAAATAATTGCAATAATAATATTAGTAATTCTAGGTGTCACTGTTTTTTACTTTGCCAATTCTTATGAAGCTCCATTCAGACCCGAAACACAAGAGCAAGATTCAAAAGGTGGAATCTATGGTGATCAAGAACAAGTTGGAGCCGATAATCAAAATGGGACATCAACAGTCTCTCAAGCTAAGATAAATATTGATGAGGTCTGTGAGGGCGCTCTTGCTTATATGTCATTTCCAGATGGTGAAGCTGCGGAAAAGTTTGTCGCTGATTGTAAAGATGGAAAGCATCCAGAAGTTATCAGACAATATATAGTGGATATGAATCTGGGGACTGGGGCGCAGATATAGTTTTTTAAATACACACATGCCCCACCTAGAAATGCCAACACCAAATCTTCCTGAAGGTCACCCTGACAAGGAATTTTTCAATCCTATTAAAAAGGAAGCGTTTGAATGGGATGATGAAAACTATGATCAAATACCAGACGATGTGTTTGATATGCTAAGTAGAAATGATATAGAGTTTTTAGGTAAAGGGACAGAATGCCTTGTACTCACTCTTCCTGATCATCCAGAAAAAGCGATATCATACTCATTTGAAAATAGTTATGAAGACTTTGATGTACTTCGAGCAAAAACTAGCTTTTATACACATAAGATTTTTAATATACTTTTCCCTCACAACTTTCCAAAGATATTTGCAGCTTTCGGAGCGGATGGCGACAAAAATAAAGGGACTGTAAGGGAGAGGGTCTTTGATGCGGGCTACGGTGGCCGTAAAATCAATCACCCTTTCATGAAAGTTCATGATTTTTTTAGATTTGTACTAGGCGTAAGACCTGAGATGTTTATAGATACAAATGATCAAAACTTCGCTTTAAGTGATGATGGTGATGAGTACTATGTTGATCTCATAAGCTCATCTGGTTTTGGTGAGGGTTCTATACGAAAAGTATTATCCGGTGCTGAAGGACGTATTCTTGAGTACATGGATAAAAACAGAAATGCCTTTGGATTTACAGATGACGATATTTCCAAGGTTAGTGGATACATAGGGAGGCTTAGGGAATTCGAAGAAAAGTCACAGCAATCTACTCCCTAGTAATAACAAACCCGACATATATACCAGCTATAGCACCAATACCACTAAACAATATACTTGTGAACGAAAGTAACCCCGAACTGAAATAACCAGCCAGATAGCTACCAAGACTTGAACCAATAAACATAAAAAGATATATGATGGGTTTTGAATTCATGTATTTGAATGTATTATACAGTATAAATATGCACTATACATATATCCTAAAATGCGCAGACGGAACTTTGTATGTTGGTGCCACAAACAACATTGAAAAAAGGCTAAAGGAACATAACACTTCAAAGCAGGGCGCTCATTATACAAAGATAAGGAGACCTGTTGAGCTGGTGTACAAAGAGGAGTTTGAAACATTATCAGAATCAAGAAAAAGGGAAGCGGAAATAAAGAGAATGAGTAGGGCTGACAAGTTACAGTTAACAGGTATCAGATAGCAGTTAACAGGAGCAGGGAATTAAAAAATTCGCGCTCTACAAACATTGTTAACCGTAACAAAATAAGCTATCTGCTAACTGATACCTGTTAATTGATAACTGTTAACTGTGTGGTGGTTTTCAAATCACAATAATTAGCGTATACTAATCTCATGGCAAAAAGAGCAGCAACAAATACAAAAAACAGAACATCACGTTCAAAGAAAACTAAAAAGAGACTAGCTGTTAAAGCAGTTATGCTTGCTACAAAAGCAGCAAAGAAAGCTAAGACAAAAGGTGTCTCAAGAGTTAAAGCTAAGGCAGGTGTTAAAGCCGGCGTAAAAGCTAAAGCAAAAGTAGCAGCAAAGAAAACAAAATAATTATCAAACAGTTTGAATCGCTTGCAAAATCGATTCCAAATAAAAACAGCGATCCGAAATGGTCGCTGTTTTTATTTGTCTCACTTTCCGCGTTAGTCCGCCAGTGCATTTTGCATCATATGGCATCAACTCGTAAAGAGAAAACTATGTATTAGTCGATGAAAGTCAAAGCCTTTCCTTTCGTATTTGCACGGCCAGTTCTACCTATTCGGTGAACATAGTCATCGTGAGTAGAAGGTAGGTCATAGTTGATAACGTGACTTACGTTAGGTATGTCCAAACCTCTAGCAGCAACGTCAGTTGCTACAAGGATGTTTACTTTATCAGCTTTGAAATCAGTAATAGCTCTTTGTCTTTGGTATTGGTTTTTATCACCATGGATAGATACAGATCTGTGACCTTTACCTTTCAATGATTCATGTAGTTTTTCAACACCATGTTTTGTTTTACCGAATACGATAACTCTTTCAAAATCTTCCTGTGAAAGTAGATCATGCAAAGTATCAATCTTGGTCGCAGGGTGTTTAACTCTAACGACGTCTTGTTCAACATTAGCAGAAGTAGATCTAGTTTTAACAGAGATCATAACTGGGTTTTTAAGGAAACTTGAAACAAGTCTCTCAATCTCAGGTGACATAGTCGCAGAGAAGAAAAGAGTTTGTCTGTCAGCTGGCATACGTGCCATAAGGTATTTCATATCATCTATGAATCCCATATCAAGCATTCTATCAGCCTCATCTAGTACAATGTTTTTGAAACCAGATAGGTTCAATGCGTTTCGGTCAACAAGGTCTTTAAGTCTACCAGGAGTACCTATCACAAAGTGATTGTGAGTATGTAGACTTCTGAATTGTTGTCTGATTGGAGTACCTCCTACATAACATCCAGCATGTATACCAAATCCTTTTGCAATCTTGTACAACTCTTCTGATATTTGTTGAGCAAGCTCTCTCGTAGGTGCCATGATCAAAACAGACTCTTGTTTGTTCAAAAGTATTTTGTTTATAAGCGGTATCAAGAAGGCCATAGTCTTACCAGTACCAGTGTTTGCGATACCAACAACGTCAGAACCTTCAAGTACAACAGGGATAGATTTATCTTGGATAGGAGTCGGGTTAACGTATCCTTTTGCAACGATACTTGCTTTCAACTCTTCAGTGATATTGAAATCAGCGAATGTGTGAGTTGGAACATATACGACTTCTTTTTCAGTAACAACATTTTTGTTAATGTATTTTGATACATCGATACTGCTACCTTTAAATCCACCACGTCCTCTGCCACCAGAGCTTCTTCCACCACCACCTCCATAACCTCTACCTCCGCCGTAAGACGGTCTTGAAGAGCCACCATAGGATGGTCTTGATGAGCCTCCTGATGAATATCCACCTCTGTCTCCACCTGATGAGTAACCTCCAGATGAGTAACCACCACGGTCGCCACCAGATGATCTAGAGCCACCTGATGAGAATCTACTGGCACTTGATCTAAATGATCCGCCAGTTGATCCACCAGAGTAGCTTGAACCGCCAGAGTAACTTGAGCCACTTGATCTGTCTGAACTGTAGCCAGAACTTCTTGGAGCTGAACTATATCCAGATCCAGATGATCTTGGTGTAGAACTATAACCTGATGATGATCCTCTAGATCCTCCGTATGAAGGTCTATCAGATCCTCTTGATGAGAATGAGCCTCTATCAGAACCTCTGTCTGAACTATAGCCAGAACTTCTAGGCGCAGAACTATAACCTGAAGTTGAACTTCTAGGGCTTGAGTAAGATGGTCTGTCAGAACTAGTTCTAGTACTTGATGCACTTGAACCAGGTCTTATAGGCGTACTTGATGAATATGTTGTTGTTCTTGATCTAGGTGCTGCACTGCTAGCTCTAGGTGAGCTTGAAGCACTTGCTCTAGGAGAACTTTTTGCTGATGAAGCTCGAGGTGAACTTTTTTCAGAGCCTCTTTTAGAAAAAGAAGCTTTTGCTTTATTTGTATTTGTCATTAAATTCTAAGAGGGGATAGATTTACTATCAAACCCTATAACCTTCAAGCCATTATGATAAATGTTTCGGCTGATGCTCTCGAAGGTTTTGTTTTCTTAGAATGCGTTTATCGGGAGCTGATATTGCTCAACCTACACATTTGCTTAAGGGTTAGGTTTTATAGTTGCTTTCACATCTTTGTGTGTTTGAAGCCACCTAACCCATACCGTGTAAACCAAAGAGATATTTAAGTTACCTTATGACTATAACAAGGTATGGTGGAAAAGTCAACTTTTCAATTGTTACCAGCCAACTGCTATCTGTTATCTGACACTTGCCAACTTCTCAAACCTCTCAACCAACGTCTGATTCAAAAACACATCAAGCTCTTCTGGTTTAGTCCAGATATCACAAGCCTCTTGCCATAGGGCGCGTCCTGCTACAAAACCTTTGGCACCAGCACCGTAAGCCAACTTGTACTGTTCTAGGAACTCATCAAATGTTGTACCACCAGTAAGTAGTACCCAAGGAACTTCACCTACAACTTCTGTTGTTTCTTTACTTTCATCTGCACTACCTGGATACGGTATCTTCCATACATCTGGCACGACACCCTTAGCGACAGTGTCTCTCAAAGTATCATTGATATCTGAAGTAGGGTGATTGTCTGTGCTGTACAGTACGAATTCTAAGAAAAGAGGGAGGTCATGGTCATGCGCATCAAGTAGTGCCTTTGAAGAAGTCTCGAGTTGTTTTTCCCAAGAGTCTACATTTTTGTTTGCATATATAAGTATCTTCATTGCAGTTGCGCCTTCGCTTACAATAGACTCACCTGTATACATTAGCTCAGTAATACGCTCACCAGCCTCATCTGTATATCCAGTTTTTTCAGTAGGAAGTAAGAATGGCACTTTTAGCCCAAGCTTCTTGTATGCAGGTAAACCATAGTCTTGATCTATAAGCACGCCTGTAAACTTATCAGACAAAGCCTTTATGATTTTTTCTTTGAGGTCTGTAGCTTGTTCGTCAGTAACTTCTGACTCGCTAGCCTTTTGCATCATTTTCTTAAAACTTCCTCTATGATCGAAAGCCAATATCTGGAAAATACCTTTTGCATCTGACAGGGCTGAAAGTTTCTTTTGTATCTCTGTATTTGTATTCATATTTATATAAATGATATTTGTTACTTTATCATTATATCACAGGCACAGTTAGCAGGTGTCATCTTCTACTATTGAGCCACTTCAGTCTCTGCTGGCTTTTCTCTAAAAATCACTGAAATGCTTTCCGGCTCTACATCAGACACTGTTATAAAAGAGGGAACATTGAGCATATCATTTGTGACAGGTATACGGACGTTGCCAGCCTTGAAGTCCCTAGCGTCTATGCGCACCTCGAGCTTTGTACCATCTATGAGGTTTATATCACGGCTTTTACCTTGCAGTATGACGTCAACTTGTCGCTTACTCGTTTGGTTATCTATCTCAAGAGTACTTGGAAGAAGTTGGAATGATAGCGGTACAGAAAATTCCTTCTTGATAACACCTGTCTGTATATATAGAGTGAGCCAAAGTACTGAAGCAATGACAACAGAAAGAACCTTTGGCCAAAAGTTCTGAACAAAGAAGTATTGCCAAAAGTTTGTATGCTTAGATTCAGTCTCACCAGTCAGTTTTTTCAATGATTCTCGCAGAACCGCCTCTGATCCTATAGAAGTCGACTTTCCGATTTCGTAAATACTAATAGTGCCTCTCTCTTCTGATATCGCTATAGCTACCGCATCTGTATCTTCTGTGATACCAGCCGAAGCACGGTGCCTTGTACCTACTTTTCTAAAGCTAGAAAAGTCTCTAGCAAGAGGTAAGTGAACTCCGAACATTTTCACAAGATCATTTTCAATGATAACAGCGCCATCGTGACCAGCAGAGTTTTTATCAAATATACTAAGTAGTAGCTCTTTTGTTATCTTTCCATCGAGCATTTGGCCACCTTCGATGATGTCATCAATCTCTTGCTTGCCAGGGAAAACAAAGATGGCACCAATCTTGTGCTCAGACATATACATGATTGCATCTGAAAGTTCGCCTGCCACACCCTTACTTATGTTCTTAGTTCTACTAAAGAGATCCTTTTGTCCTGTTAGTATCCATTTGAAAAACTTTCGTATCTCTCTCTGAAATACTATTGCAATGATGATGAATGTAAGTGTCGACAAAGGTTGCAATATAGAACGCGTAAGCGAGAGGTTGAGATTTTGTGAAAAAAGACTCACCGAAACAAGGAGTAGGGAAATACCCACAAGAAAATACGACCTTGTCTGTTTAACAAAAAGAAGCACTACATATATGATCAAAGAAACGATCAAGATATCTGTAGCCTCTCTCATTGTAAAACTATCAAGGGCAAATGCTATGTTTGTAAATATATTTGAAACTGAAGCGAGTTGACTGGAGAAAATGTAATCCGTGAACATGTTTTTGTGTTTTTAGTGTTTATCTAGAATACCTAAAGCGGTATTTATATTGCTAATAATCAAAATTACCTATGTTTTGAGGTATTTTACGGTAACTGATAATACTATAGCAATTCTATGGCTAAAATGCTCGTTATATTGCTATTGACAAATATATAGTATGGTAGTATAATATATAGGTTAAATAATAAACAAATTATGAAAAATACTAAAACAAAAATATCAGTTATATCTAGTCTTTGTGTTATCGCTCTGTTTGCTATCTTTTTTGGATCAGTAAGCTTTGCTTCAGCTCAGACAGTATATGTTATAGATGCAAATGGTAACCTGGTAGATGCGAGTAGTGCCCAAGCGCAACAATATCTAGGTGCGCTAAACGGTACTAATGTAAATGTGCCTGGTGTTAATGGAAACACTAATGGTAATGTCGGTAATACTAGTAATAGAAATACTTCACCTTCAGCTCAAACTGGATTTGTCCCATATCCTTACTTGCAATACCAATATTTTCCATCAGCAGTTTCGTACTATAACGGTACAAACCAACCAACATCTTACTCAAATCAAAATACTTCTCAGTACGGTAACCAATTTGGAACTCAATACGGTTCTCAAATAGGTGCGCAAGGTTTTGGTCAAAACTTTGGTCAAAACGGACAAAATCAAGTTGCACCAACAACTTCATATGTCTCTTATCCAACACTTAGATATGTGTACCATAATCCTGCTCAAAATGCAGCGTCACAAACAAAGTTGTATGGAAGTGCTGGTGTAAATACATCTAGAACAATTACTGCAACTCAATCAGTCGTGACTGCACAAAATCAACCTATGACTTTTGGAGGCGGAAGTGGATTTGTGATGGTATCTGAAAACTAATATTGTTGCCGAGGCTATGAATATGTTATCGATTCAAATCTATTAGCATAATCAAGTAAATCAACTTCGATTGATATATATAGTCAATTGTGATATAAAGCGAGTGTTATGACATCAAAAAAACATGTCAAAAAAGCACTCGCTTTTGTCATTGCTGTGGTTTTTATACCAGCAATGGCTCTTTCTGTTGGCGTATTTGGTGAAGCTAATGTACTTGGTTTGGAACTTGGTGTTAAAAAGGCATCAGCTTGTTCGATCGGCTATGACTATGGATGTGGCAATGACTATGGTTGCGGTGGTGGTTGCGGCGGTTACAATACTGGTGGTTACAACTATGTACAATATCCAAACTTGAGCTATGTATACAACCAAAATCCAGTAAATCAGAGCAATGGTGGGGGATATAACTATGTACAGTATCCAAACTTGAGCTATGTATACAATCAGGATCCTTCAAGGCAAAATGCTGGTAGTAGCTATAACTATGTACAATACCCAAGTCTAAAGTATGTGTACTATCAAGATCCATCTAGGAGAAATGCTATGGATGACTATAACTACACATATACTCAGTATCCAAATCTGAAATACGTATATTACGGACAAGGTGCTCAGGGTTCACAGGTATCAGGCTCTTCTCAGAATGGTGTCGCAAGAAACTCTCAACCTCAAACAGATTGGATGTCAGTATTTTCTAATCCAACTCAACCTCAGTACAACTATGCAAATGCTGGATACGGATACGGCATGGGTAATGTGTACGGCATGGGCAGCGGGTACAATAGCGGATACGGTACAGGTGGAGGATTCACAATGGTTTCTGGATTCTAGGTGATTAAGTATTGTTTAAGTGATTGATTATCGTCCGACAATTTGAGTGCTGTTTTTTTAAATCAATACTCGTATGTTATAATCGTTTAATGAATAATAATTCTCCGTGGTTGCATCAGTTGCAAAGAACTAGAGGTATAGATAAGTTGATGAGCGATGTGCAAACTGATGTAGCGGTAGTTGGTGCTGGTATTGCTGGAGTGATGACAGCATATTTTTTGCTAAAAAATACAGACAAAGAAGTTACTTTGATAGAAGCGTACAGAGTTGCTCATGGTGCAACGGGTCACAATGCTGGGCAGATAGTAGTAGAATTTGAAAAAGAATTTCACACCTTGGTAAGTGAACATGGTTTAGATAAAGCGGCCCATGCTGAAAAGATGGTCAGAAGTGCATGGGTGCTTTTAGATGAGATATATCAAGATGCCAACCTTGAAACTCCAATGTCATCGTTTATGGGTTACAACGGGTACGCGACCGTTGATCGTATTATAGAAGAGTTAAAAAACAATGCACTAAGGATAGAATCTGATATACCAGTTTTTCCGATATATATAGATGAAAATGCGATGGGCTTAGACCAGATACCACATGAGTACAAGAGCTTATACAGTCTAGTTCCGCAAGAAAACATTTTGTCACTTTTGGAGACTAAAGACACACAGTACATAGGTGTAATGTCAGAGAGAAAAGGATGTGTTAATAGTGCAATGCTTGTAGAGGAAGTGGCTGGATATCTTTTGTCAAAATACGCAGGTAGGTTTTCGCTTTTCGAAGAGAGTCCTATTTCAGAAGTGGTACTAGAAGAAAACGGTGGTTATTTAAAAGTTGAAGGTCAAAAACTTAATGCTAAAAAAATCATTTTATGTACAAATGGATTTGAGAAATTTTCAATAAACAATACGGTTGGTGAAGAGATAGACACAAAGTTTCATCACATGGTTATAGGCAACATTGGGTATATGGCAGGATACTTGGAAGAGCTAGATCATCCTCCTATGGCACTTCAGTATCATGATGTTAAGCAGATAGAGGGTGGACACAAAGAGTTGGCATATCAAGAAAATCCTTATCCATATGTTACAAGACGACCTTTTGAGCTTGAGCCAGACATAAAGCACAACTTAGTTTGCGCTGGTGGCCCTGAACAAAACATTGAGGACACTACTGTGTATTCTCACTCCGCTGCTTTTATGGATAGAGCGCTTGATGATATCGAGGATTTCTTGCAGGAGACTTATGAAAATGCTCCTAAGGGATATATTGATTTTAAATATAAATGGCATGGCTTGATGGGGTACACTCCTACAAATATGCGGGTTATAGGTGAAGAGCCTAAAAACAAAGTATTGATGTATAATCTAGGGTGCAATGGTGTAGGTATACTTACATCTATATATGGAGCAAAGAGAATTTCACAGATAGTTAGTGGAGAAAAGCTTCCCATATCACTTTTTGATCCAAAGGATAGTTATGGTATCAAGACGACTGACTTGGATTAGTTTCTTGGATAAAGAAAATCTAAATTTAAAAATAAATAAACCTTAAGAATAAATCAAAATATGCTAGAACTTTTTTTAGGTAAAATAGAATTCATACAACCATTGATTACCACTCTAGGTATTTTTTCTTATCTTTTGGTAATGCTTTTGGCAAGTTTGGAATCTGTACCAGTATTTGGAACATTTACTCCAGGCACCTTGATGCTATTGATGGTTGGGCTTATCGCATCACAGGGTCAAATATCACTTGTACTAGTAGTGATATTTGCAACACTCGGTGGTGTTATTGGTGATAGTGCCGGATATTATCTAGGTAGGTATGGTCGTGGTTTTATAAAAGACAATGAGGGGATACTTAGAACAAGCCACCTAGAACAAGGTAAATCATTTTTCAATAAACATGGTGGCAAGAGTGTTTTTATAGGACGGTTCGTTGGGCCACTCCGACCAATCATCCCATTGATTGCAGGTATGACAGAGATGAATTTTAAAAGGTATATCATTTTAAATATAACAAGTGCTTTTCTTTGGGCATTTTTATATGTGAACCTTGGATACTTTTTCGGACAACAGATAAAGTTCATGGATAGTATTATTTCTCGGTTAGGTTTGGCAGCTACTCTGCTCATAGTGTTAGTTGCTGGATATGTATTTTACAGAAACAGAAAAAAGAGTTTGGGTATATAAGTGTTTTTAGAATAATTTTATTTTCTGTTAATGTTGATTAGATATATTGGACGGTATGATTTTTAAATGTTTATTTCGAGGGCGAAGTGGTGCATGCTTTAGTCCGCGCCATAATCCGCACAGGCAGAAAGGTATCATAGGTTTGTTTTTGATACTGGCATTGGCTAGCTCTACCGGCATGGCGGTACTTCACGTCATAGAGTCCAATACTCCTTATATATACCTAAAGCAGTATAGAGAAGGTAAGGACAGGTCTATAGCATCGACAAGGGCCTGTAGGGACTATGTCATAGATATGTTTCGACAAAATATAGAATACGATGTCACACTTTCCAAATACGGTGAGGGTGAGATGTTGAGGTTTGATAGTAGGTATGTGAGCTCGGTGGATGGAAGCGTGACTGCTGTCGCGGGCGATGTGTTTGCAGGTAATGCGCGCTTTAGTGCTGATTTTATGTGTGAACTTGTAAGTGTCGATAGTGGCGAAGGTGAGGTAAGTTTTGTAGTCAGTGGCAAGGATTTGCTTTCTGAAATATCTACCGAAATAGAAACCGTGTTGGAGATTCGCAAACATAACTCAGTGGGCGATGAAAGTCTCGTGGTGGTGAGTACAACTAATCTTGGCTGGATAGACTCTGTAAACAGGAATAGTAAGTATATAAAAGTTTTATTTTCAAGAGAGATTTAATTATTGGCAATATACGTTGATTGGTAAATTTATTTTTATTTTATTTTTTCATAATCTGTCTTTTGTAAGATGTGAAAGTCGGGGCAGATATCAGATATCAGTTAGCAGTGGGCAGTTAGCAGATAACAGTTGCCTGGCAAATTAAGAATTAATAATTTAAAATAATGATGAAAAATAAACATGTAAAATATCGGCTAGTTCACAGAGCGGGAGGGTTTACTCTACTGGAGGTCCTGATGGTTATTGGTATACTCGCAATACTTTCTGGTGTTGTACTTTCGGCAATCAATCCAAGTAGGCAATTCAAGATAGCTAGGGACTCACAGAGAACTTCAAATGTCACCACCATACTAAATGCTGTCGGTCAAAACATGACTGATCATGGTGGAAACTTTGTTTGCGAGGGTGTGCTGGTGGACATACCAAACTCAACAACGACATTGGCTAGTGACGGCAATGGAAACTTGGACATAGCACCGTGCTTGGTACCAGACTATGTGTCAATGTTGCCAAACGACCCGTCTATGGAGTCCGCATACTTTACTGATGAGACTGATTACAATACAGGGTATCAGATCACAAAAGATGTTGAAGGTAGGATCAGCGTTATGGCTCAAGGTGAAGTGGGGGATAGACAGATAGTGGTGACTAGGTAGTGCACATAGAAAAAATCCCGGCACTTGCATGCTGGGATTTTTTGCAATAACTATCAAAGTTTGTTAGAAACTAAATCTAGACGAAAAACTTTACCATTACATATGAAGCTGTACCACAAAGAAACATTCCCCAAAGTATATCTACAAATACTACTTTGATAGGCCAAGTAGTTAGTAGGGCATGGTTGGTGAATTCGTACACTGCATATGTTACAAATCCGAACACTGCTCCTATCCATAGGGCTGATATTGCAGATCCACCAGCTTTTGGTATTACAAAGTAGATGATACCTATGGCTATGGCAACATATACAAGTATCGCTGATACTATGATAGGGTCCATTTTACCTTCGGCTCCTATACGTAGTATTGGTCTAAGGTTGTTTATATAGAAGTCTTTGGCTATAACTGAAAGCCAGACATAGTCTAAAGCGAGCATGAAGACTAGTGCTATAACGATTTGTTTTATGGTTATGAGTATTGGCATGTTTAATGATTTAGATTGTTAAGCGGCTTTTTTAGTGTTTTCCTAATGTTTACTCGGGGCTCACAGGGGAGCCTACTGGTCTTATTTTTAAACTGTCTCAGGGTATATTTTACAAGCTTTTCATGTAAAAAGATATATGTTAGTATACTCACATCCGAGCGTTTTTAAGGCCAAAACCTTAAACCCGATTCGGAGAACATTAGACAACCAAATACATTCCCCTGTAGCTCAGCGGTAGAGCAATCGACTGTGTAGGTTAACGCAGCTTCCGGTACGAAAGTCCGGTCGAAAAATAAGGTGAATTGCTGGAAGCCCATACTACGGTATGGGTAATCAGCAGCCAAGCTTAGCAATAAATTGCTTTGAAGGTTCAGAGACTATCCCTAGCGGGAGTAGTCGTACGAAATGCACAATGCAAGCGTTCGACGAAGCGCCTTACGTCTAAACATCCATGTGGTGCATGACGATGATATAGTCCACACTGTCAGTAATGATGGATAAAGTGTAATCGATTGGTCGTAGGTTCGATCCCTACCGGGGGAGCATAGAAGTGATTTTAGACTCGGAAGAAGCTTTTGCCGCATTGGCAAAGGCTTTTTTCGGTTCGAAAATATTTTTAGACGAAGTTAGTCTTTCGTAGAGCTTTCGAACTGGCTCGTGCAATGTGTATGTGACTTCACCATTTTTTAACGTTATATCCTTGAAAATTGACTTAAGTAACATACGTTTTTCCTCGGCAGTACGTTCTTCATTTTTGTATATAGTTTTTGCCTTACGAGCCAATTCAAGGATATTAATGCCCAATTCAAAATACTTTGCCTCTTGAGTCTTGAGTTTGTTGATCTGATCAATAATATCTTTTTGCTCGGACTGAAGTCTAATATTCTTTTCTTTCCAAAACACATCAGTAATGATTCCAGACAATCGGTCGTCATATAGACGATCAATCTTGTTCTGTAGACCTCTGTAACCACCCTCAAGGTTATCTAAGACTTCTTTCTTATATTTTATCTCGTCCTGATGGCTCTGGCGGATTCTCAAAACAATCTCTTGTGCTTCTTCATCTGTTATTGTTTCAAAAACTTCCATGACACCAACTAAACTTTCCTCTATAACTTCCTGTCTGGTGTATTTCTTCTGAGTACATCCATTATAGTGAGTACAGTGACAATACACATGACCTTTCTGAACTTCGCTTGTAACCATTCCCTTACATTCACCACACTCAACCATCTTTGAGAACAAAAACATGTGCTTGGAATAGAATGGGGACTTTTTTCGTAAGCGTATCTCCTGTATCAAGTCAAACTCTTCTTGAGTACGCATTCTTTCATGTTTACCATTCTCATTTAGGACCACACCATTATGGATCAAAACTCCATGGTAAAAAGGGTCCTTAAGAAATGACTCGATCTGACTCTTGTATATTTTTTTTCCGTAGCGTGAACGCAATCCTGAATCATAAGCGGCCTTAACTAACTTTTTCATCGTATATTCTCCAGTCATATAAAGCTCGCTCAGTCTCTTCCATAGCGGAAATGTTGCATCATCAGATACGAATACTCGCTTACCCTTCTCTCCGATGCATTTATAACCAGCCTTGTATGCACCATGATAATATCCCATTAAAACTTTCTCCCTGATACCTTTTTTTGATTCTTCCGAAAGGTTTGCAATATATTTTTTGGCTATTGCGATCTCAATGTCCCATCTAAACTTTTCATCTGATTTTGCGTTTTTATGTATTACTAGGTTTTGTTTAACAAAATGAATCTTTCTTGAATCATCTTCCTCAATCCAATCATTGGCTACAATAGCGTCATAATAGTTTCTAGTAAGCCTGTCGACCTTTTCAACAACAAGGTTTTGTATATTGTTATCGACAATATACTCGATCATCTCGTTAAATATTTTTCTTAGTTTTTTACCACTGGCACTTTCAGAGGCAGCAAAAACTTTTACTATCTTGTAGTTTTTTCTATCTGTATATTCAGTAAGAAGACGCTCTTGTGATGGCAAAGAGTAGCCAGTTTCTTCCTGTTCTTTTGTGGAAACCCGACAATATATTGCGGCTGTGTTGTCATCTGCAACATTTTTTATAATTGTTTTATTTTTCATAGTGTTTTGATGTTAGCTTACTTAAAACTATTAATAAAATTGTGCATGAACAGGGTTACCCCTATGATGCTCTGGAGTGTTTTTAGTTTTCTTGTGCTCTGAGAAGCCCCCGAAAACCCGGAATATCTAACAAGAAGATGGAATACACGATGCGGACCCCCTTCAGAAGACTCATAGACCTATGGTCATTACACTTTTAGAGTCTTCCTATTTGTCCCATCCATATTCGGAGATTATGCGATACAGATCAGACGGCTGGGCAGTAACCCTGAGAACTGTTTTCCCAGCTTTCGCATCTGTACCTCATAGATCCCTTATTTATTTGCCAACACATTGATGTGTACAGTGTATGCTGGTTCTAATGGAGCATTTTTTACCTCTCTGCCCGCTAAAAGAGGGATTTCCTTGTGTTGTGCTTGGGATTTGAGTTTTGCTTTTTGTTCATCTTTATGATCAAGACGTGCAAGTAAATCAAAAAACTTTACGATTGATTGATCGACAACGCTTTGATTTTCATTTTTAGCAATATCTTGATTCATAGAATAAAACAAACCTACTCTGTCACCAGATTGGCAGGACGCTTTGCCGTTCTAGAAACAGAGTAGGTTCGGCGTCCTGAACCGTGGATAGGAAAAACCCTATCCGATTTCAATTATCGGATAGGGTGTTTTGTGCGGTGCCGCATGAAGTATGCTATTTTGTTAACAACTCTAAATACTCCCTGTGAAGTTTCTTAAGTGCGTTATGAATCGTTTTATCGGATATTCTTTTTTGATATGGTAATCCGCTATTTTCCCATCTTGCGTACTCATTTCTAAACTCTCCAATTTGATTTTTAAGAAAGTTATTTGAATCAAAGTCACCTTCGACAATACGCTCACTCACCTTAACGTTTCCCATATTTTGAAATATCCTAAAAGCACATATCTTAAATGCTACATTCTTGGGTAAATGCTTTCTTCTCAAAGTAAGAATATCGATAATATTGTTGGCTTCTTCAAGTTTTTTCGATTGCTCCTTAGTTGCCTTAGTGTTTTTCACAAAAAATAGACGCACTCTTTCCCTAAGAAAATTGATATCAGATGTAGATATTTTTACTCTTAATAGTTCATTCGGGTTATGTTTAAAAAGCTCAAATAGGCACGGATTAGCAAAAATTGTATCCTCGGCAGGCTCCTTATATAAAATAAAGTATTCAACTATAGGATAAAAATTGTATGACCAACCTTGAGGAACGAGTATGTTGTTGTAAATAAGCTTGTGCAAGACATCTTCAACCTCTGGGTGGTCCCATAAATATCTAGATGCAACACCTAGATTCCAATTCTTGGGCATAAAAGGACCGTAACCGTAGTCAGAGTCGATTAGGTCTATTTTTGGGTTTAGTACAGGAATACCTGCGAGTTTTCGGACGGTAGAACATATTTTAGTAAAAGCCTCAATTTTTTCATCGGAAGTTAAAAACAAGTGCCAATCCACCAAGTCTTCATAGTGTTGCTCTTTTCTATCAATAACGTCTTTATGCATGAAGTTTCCCGATCGATTAGGAATCTTCTTCCTTTGTTTTTTGCGTCCATCCATGACACAAATGTAGCAAATTGAGGGTTACTTATAAACCCCTTTCTGGCGTTTAATAACGCTAGAAAAACGCTGTCCGTAGCTGTTAATACTGCTAGATAACTGCTATGGCTCCGCTGTTAATACTGCGAGGAAACAGCGGAAGCTATTCCCTGATAATACAGGGAAATAACAGGGAAAAGAGTGATTGTGATTCTATGACACTTGCTCTTGATTATGTCAATATATTATGGTATTGTCCCACCAGAACCGCACCTTGAAAGATGTCGGTTTTCTCAGTTTTCCACAACAACCAACAACCCAAATAGGAGGACCTTATGTCTCAAAAAAATCAAAACTTCGGAGAGCCGATAGATCGGCTTCTTCGTAGCTACGAAGTCACAATGCAGTTTCTCTCTTTCGTGATTGAAATCTTCACAAAGGGACAGACGGGTCAGTTCACTGACCCTTTCTGGAATCGGATCTTAAACGGTCCAGTCAAACATTGGCAAAGTTTTCGTAATGCTTTGCTCAAAGTTCACACTGATGGATTTGACGTTGAAAAATACGTTGGACCGACACACGATAGTCATCCTCAAAACATGAAGGGGTTCGAGTTCACCCAGTCACGCTTGATGGCAATGCGTGTTGCTGAGTGGACAAAATCCTCTCGCAGAGTTTACCGTGTGCCAAAGGACCTTCAGTTACTGCTGGCAGCGACAAGTCTCGAAGACGTCGACTGGTCCATGATCAAATGGCCTTTTGAATCGCTACTCATTTCTCTCGAGGAGCCGTTGGTTTTTCGAGGGAAGACAATCGATGCTATCTTGATTGCGAGAGAAACTGTTTTTGGTCATGAAGTCATGGCTATCGAAACGATTGCCACTGATTTGCCGACTATGGAGTCAGTTTTCATCGGTGATCAACGTTCAAGGATCGAAAAGGCGATCCAAAAGGGCGACAAGGCTTCACTGGATTATGCAAAAGAAAAACTTGCATCCGCCATCAAGAATCGCATGAATGGTGGCGGCGAAATATGGCTGACAAAAAAAGCCTGTTTCGAACCCGGAGGATTCGCTTCGAGATTTGAAGAACTTGATCTCGGAGAGGCAGATGAAACCTCAGCTTCAAAGGTGGTCTTCAGGATCGTCTTCGGGTTGATGCTCTACCTGCAATCTCGTCCAACAACGGAACTTATTCCAAAAGGATGGGAGACGTCAACGTTTGAACGGCGAGAAGGTCCGAGTCGTGTAATCAGACTTGCATCGGAGGTTTGTGTGGTAAAAAGCATCTACTCACTGACTAGTGCAGAACGAGAGGTGCTTGAGCCAATTCTTCGTGGTGGTTATGTGGAGGTTGCTCCGCACCATCGTGAGGGTCACTGGCGTCGTCCACCCGGAAAAGGATATGACCCGAATCATCCAAAGACAGTATGGGTCCGTCCGACAATCGTAAGGCGTGACAAACTGGCTGATGGAGGATTGCCTCTCGGTAGCACTGAGGTCGTCTGATATCCTTCATCTACAACATTAACAAGCCCCTTCCATGTTCAATCCGTGGTTGAGGGCTTTTTTAGTTCACGAAAATGAACTGGCTTAGATGTCGAGGTTTCGAGATTGCTTCACAAGTTCCTTGTTGCTCTCGACAAGGTCGTTTAATGACCCAGTAACCTCTTCTATCTCTTTCTGGCTCTTCCACTGCTTTCCTCGCTTTTCCCTGAACAGCTCTATAAACTTGGTAATCTCATTGATAGCAACACGCTTAACGGTCGCATTCTCGATAGTGTCTTCTGACAGCTCCTTAACGTATGCAGATGCCTTAAAGACAGCAAGATCGTAATGAGAGAGATCAAACGATGTGGGCTGGTGAGTCTTGTGCTTCAAAAAATAATAGATACCAAAACCGATCAGAGCTAGGTTGAATACGTTATATCCAACAGCTTCAGAGCTGGACCAGTTGCCCAGACTTTTATATGTGCCAGTAATAAATGGCAACAAGGCGATTAAAACGCCGTAATACTTCTTCATGATTACTATAGGTGAACGCTATTAATAATCAGTAGGACCTAAATGTAGTGACTTTATACAGATGGGTAGCCAAACTGGTTCACCCACTATTCCTCAAATCGCACAAAGGCGGTCTGATTTGTGGCAGCTTAACTACCCGTCAGTATCCGCAAATCAGACGAAAATGCCTCGTGTGTGCAGAGTTTGAGGAATAAAAACTATTGTGGGTGAACATAATAAATATAGCATAAACTGAGCTTAAAGTTAATTGGCAAAGTCAATCAAAGTAAAGTATACTAAAAGCACGTATATGAAAGCCGAGAACGATTTTTACACTACAGTCGAATTGGCAGAAATGCTGAAGATGAACGTAATGACGATCTACCGATATATCAAATCGGGCAAACTTGTTGCACACAAGTTCGGTAAAGAATATCGAGTTTCAAAGATCGAACTTGATCGCTTTCTAAAATCAACAAAGACACATGGCAAATAATCCTCCACAAAATAAAAAAAGGCTCAATGACTGCTCACAAGATGAGTTGATCGATATTATTAAGCAACTGCGAAAAAGAAAGCGATACGGTCTAGTTTGGGAAGAAAAACCTGAGCGTGTTGTGGACCAATGCAAAAAAGAGTTACCTGTACTTGATCAAGATCAAGACATGGCTATCGAGAAAAATCCAGCAGGAAGAACTAACTTGATGATCGAGGGTGACAATTATCATGCCCTGTCAGTACTCAACTACACTCACGCTGGAAAGATAGATGTAATCTATATCGACCCTCCTTACAACACTGGGAGCAACGATTTTATGTACAACGATAGTTATGTCGACAAAGAGGATAGCTTCCGACACAGCAAATGGCTTTCATTCATGAACAGTCGCCTCACTTTGGCGAAAGGTCTGCTTTCAAAAGATGGCATTATTTTTATATCAATTGACGACAATGAAGTCGCACAACTAAAACTACTATGCAATGAGGTTTTTGGTGAACAAAACTTTGTAGGAACAATTACTTGGGAAAAACGTACAAAAGCTCAGAACACGAAAACTGCCAGAGATATGTTTCAGACAAAGACTGAGTACATACTCGTATACAAAAAAAGTACCGATAAAATCAGATTCAACCTCGAGGTGTCTGGAGAAAAGGTATACGACCTTGAAGATAAAAAAGGTCTATATAGACTTAAACATGTAGAAGAAATGTCTGCTGTCGGTATGCGAGGAAGACAAACCATGGTTTTTGATATCAATGGAGTATCTCCCAGAAAAGGATATCAGTGGAAAATCGGAAAGGATCAAATAGAAGAGTATAAAGCCAGAAAAGATATTGAGATTATAGATGGAAAGGTGTATTTAAAGATGCGACCTGATGACGAGATTAATCAGAAGTTCCTACCATTTTGGTCACACTTCTTCGAGAAAGATACATACGGCACAGCCGAAAAAGGTAAAACTGAACTTAATGAAGTATTAGGAACCAACGAACACGGATTCGAAACAGTGAAGCCAGTGAACCTGATTAAGAAATTGCTATTTCATATCAACAGGGGTAGAAACGAGGTTGTCCTAGACTTTTTCGCAGGTAGTGGCACAACAGCTCAGGCAGTAATGGAACTCAACAAGGAAGATGGTGGTTCACGACAATTTATATTGGCAACAAACAATGAGAACGGTATTACAGAAAAGATAACTTACCCACGAATAAAAAAGGCTTTCTCAAAGAGCGTCAACAAAGACTCTGTATCAGCAAACCTCAGATACTTCCGAACATCCTTCGTGACAAAGAATGATGTATCAGACGACACACGCCGTGAACTGGTCCGAAGATCAGTTGAGATGATTTGCGTACGTGAAAATACATTTACAAAGAAGTATGACAACAAAGACTACAAGATATACAGCGATGGAAAAGTTTCAACGGGAGTGATCTTCGACCTCGACAGCATCGAAGAGTTTAAAGAGAAAATTGATAAGCTAAAGTTACCTGCTCGACTCTATGTATTCTCACTCTCGAATGATACTTACGAGTCTGACTTCGCAGACTTGGAGGTAAGGCATAAGCTTTGTGCTATACCTGAGTCAATATTAGAAGTGTACCGTAAACTCTTTATATAAAAACATGAAACTAAAAACCTATCAAATAAATGCGGTACAAAAACTTTACACCAAATCACTTGGTCTCTTAACCAAGAATGGTATTCGAAATGCCGTTTTCAAAGCACCAACAGGATCAGGTAAAACAATAATGATGGCAGAGTTCCTGTCTCAGATGGCAAAAGCTGAGTTGCCTAATAAATATGTTTACCTTTGGATCTCAAGTAACAACCTGCATAACCAAAGTAAGGAAAAACTAGCAGGATACCTTACAGACTCTCGCTACGCTTTTTCTCTTTTGGATGAAGTGACCGATACACAGTTTGAAGAGAATCAGGTTGTGTTTGTAAACTGGGAGAGTCTTACAAAACAGGATAAAACAACTGGAGAGTTTATAAACACTCTCATGCAGGATACGGAAACGGACCGAAGTCTTCCAAGTCTTGTTACTGCAAGCAAAGAAGCGGGACTAGAAATCATCTTGGTAGTTGATGAAAGTCATTACCACTATTGGTCAAAGAAATCACAGGAATTGGTCCAGAGTGTTATCGGACCAAAACTCATCATTGAGGTTTCTGCTACCCCTGCGATCATCCCAACACCTGAAGAACTCGAAGCTGAAGATGCGGCGTTTATTTCTGTTAAGTTCGAGGATGTAGTTAATGAGGGAATGATTAAAACATTTCCGATCATTAACGAGGCAATCTCAAAATATAGCGATTTTCAGAACACTGCCGACGAAGTGATCATAGATGCCTCAATAATCAAGCGTAAACAGCTCGTAGAGGCTTATAGAGCAGAAGAAACGGAGGTAAATCCGCTACTTCTGATCCAATTGCCGAGCGAATCACAATCTACCAGTGCTTTGGACAAATCAAAGCTCGAGGAGGTAGAAACCTTATTGAAAGATAAGTACGGCATTACTGTTGCAAACGGCAAGCTAGCTGTTTGGCTTTCTGAAAGAAAAGATAATGTTGAGGGTATTGAGAAGATTGATTCAGAAGTAGAAGTTTTGATATTCAAACAGGCTATTGCTCTTGGTTGGGACTGTCCTCGTGCTCAGATACTCGTGATGTTCCGTGATATTAAGGTTGAGCAGTTCGAGATCCAAACTATCGGTCGTATCATGCGTATGCCCGAGGCTAAGCATTATGACAATGATGTTCTCAATCAAGCATACGTCTATACAAACATTGACCGTGTTTCTGTTGCTCAGGACGGCACAAGTGAAAACTACTTTAAGATTCACAGAGCTATGAGAAGTGATTTATACAAAGACATCAATCTTCCTTCTGTGTACCTACGTCGAATAGACTTTGGTGATCTGACACTTTCCTTCAGAAAACTATTCATTGATGAAGCTAATAAATACTTTGGAATAAAGTCTAGCGATTCTACTAAGGTTGCAAAAGGAAAAGCTGATGAAAAACTAGAGCTACTTCCTCAAGAACTCACAAAGACAATTATCTCTGATGCAATAATTGAGAACCTTGATGAACAAGTTAAGAAAGAAATATTTGGTCTAGGTAAAGCAACTTTCGGCGTATCACCTGATGAGATTAAGCGAAGCTACGAGATATTTGCAAAAGCTACCTCTTTACCATATGCACCTGTTCGCTCGCACACAAAAATCCAGCAAGCAATATATGATTGGTTTGATAAGGTCCTAGGGTACGAAAAAGTAAGTCGTATAGAGATACAGCGAATTGTTGTGTGTTCAGTAAATAATCAAAAGATATTTAAACAAATAATTGAAGCTGCAAAGAATCGATTCAAAGAGGTTTCTAAGGAAGAACAACAAGCTAAACAGCAAAAGAAAGAAAAAGTATGGAACGTACCAGAGGTTGATTACTTCGGTGAGAACTATGAACTGGTATCTGCTTCAAACTGTGCGACTGTTTTCGCTTTGGATACAACTAAAACACTTTTGAATAAGAAGCGATCGTCTCAAGAATCGAGCTTTGAAAAGTTACTAATGGGATCTAAAGATGTAACTTGGTGGTATAAGAATGGCGAAGCAAAAGAAACTTACTTTGCCGTTGCATATACTGACCCGGACACTGGATACAACCGATCATTCTATCCAGACTATATCGTTCAGTTTAAGAGCGGCGATATCGGTATTTATGACACTAAGTCTGGAATGACAAGAACAAGTAAAGAAACATCTTCTAAGTCTGATGCTCTACAAAAGTATGTGTCAAAAAATAAAAAACTTGTAGGTGGAATTGTCTCTGAAAGTTCTGCTGGCTGGTATGTATTCGCTGGTACAAAATACAATGCGGACCTTAAAGACTGGGAACGTCTAAAAATATAATATATGAGTAAGGACGCAGCCAAAACTATAGCCGAAGAAATAATTGAACGAAGTGGAAACTCTTTTCATTCTAAAGTCGTCAAAAAACTAAGAGAATGCGGATGGAATGTTTTGGTCAGTCCTCATTATAGCGACAACTTTACAGACAAGCCTCGAGAGATAGATATTATTGCTGAGAAAAAGTTTGATGTTAACGGTTTTGTGCATGGGTGGCTTGGAACTTTAAATGTGAGGTTATTCATCGAATGTAAGTATATAAATGGAGAAACCGTGTTTTGGTTTGATACTAAAGATCAAGATCGTGCAATCGATAGAATCATGCGTGATACAAGCATGGAACATCCAAGCAAGAATGTGATGATTCAAAAACATCACTATTATCAGGACGTGCCTGTGGCAAAACTTTTTTCATCTGATAAAAGTCGGGGTGAAGATAATGAAATAATAAGTAAAGCTATAAATCAAAACTTAAACGCAACAGTTTACTATCGAAACAGAGGCGACCTTAAGCTTGTGAAAACCCCGCACGGTTACATAGAAAATATTCTTAGCCATGTATCTTACCCATTAATAGTGGTAAACACACTTGAAAAGTTCCATTCAACAGATATGGATGGCAGTGGAAAAATATCACCCATAAATGAACCGTTCCAGCTTGAGGTCAACTACGCTTATACCGATAAGGACAGAAACGCACACAGTGAATATTTTTTAATTGATGTGACATCTTTGGACAAACTTCCAGACTTTTTAGATAAAACAATTGAAAAAATGGATGTTCCTGCCATATCAGAGAAACTATCTTGGGACGAAAAAGTGAGTCGTAGAAACAATAGAGCTGATATACAAAACTTTTACGATTAAAACCATATGAAAAAGGACGCAAAAAATCAAAAAACAAAAGATGAGGTTGTCGTCAAGATAACCAAGAAAGGTTACGGTCTCAAGCATATGGGTAGAGATGTTACCTATGAGGGATTTAAAGATACCCTGAAAGAGGTTGAGGGTGTTGGTAAAATGCCAAAGTTCGTTGTCAAAGACGGAAGTTTTGTTGTCGGTAAAAACATTTTAGACTCACTTCTTTTTGTTTTTGGAAAAGACAAGTTCACACTTAAAATATCCAAGACAGCCAAAGAAAGCTCTGTGGTAAAATCAAAAGGAATATCAAACATAACTCTCACATTTATCGATCTTAAAAAGCTACAGGACCAGTGTCTTACTGAGACAGCAGACATTAAGAATGATGTTGTGGTTAAGTTATTCAGTAAACTATTTCCAAAGCATTACAAAGAAACAACCTCATCTTTCTACCGAGCTGGTTCACTAGAGAGATGGATACCCGCTGACGGAAATGTCGCATTATCGATTGGTGATAAAGAACGAATCAGAAAACTGTATTCAAAAGCTATTGTGGGTGGTTTAAGTACAGCAGGAGGATCATCAGTAGAAATCGCAAAAGAAAAAGCTGTGTTCCAGCTTTCAACACTCGAGGCTTATGCAGATGCTTTGGAAAAAAGAATAAAGAAGTCTTCAACCTCAACAAAGAAAGATGAGGCAGATTGGCAGAAATACATTAAAGAACACATAACAAATATCAAAGAAGAGTATATCCAAAAGTTCGAGAAGCTAAATATTGGTGGTATTGATCGTGCAAGCTTTCCTGATTTTCTGCTTCTAACTCAGGACAATTTTATTGATGTTCTTGAGATTAAAACACCAAATACTCCGTTAGTGTCATACGACTCAAATCATCAAAACTATTACCTTTCAACAGAGGTTTCGAAAGCGGTAGCTCAGGCAGAAAAATACATTGAGCAAGTAAGTAAGAAGTCGCTAGAGGTCGAAAACTACCTTATGAAGACCCTTAAGATGCCTTTGGGTATAGTAAGACCGCAGGGGTTGGTCCTAGTTGGATCAGATGCCAATCTGTCTAAGCAAACTAACCCTGATAAGGCTCGACAGGACTTTAGACGCTTGAGAGGAGCGTATAAGGATATCAAGATCGTAACTTACTCAGAGCTACTTTCAGGGCTTAGAAACCGCATTGGCGTATTAAAGAAGCTCACCAAGATTAAAACTCCTCGAGCGAAAGGTAAAGCCAAAATAAAGAAATAATAAAGTTTTAGGCAATCTTAGCCAGCAGTTTAGAGCTTTGTTCCAACATAACACTAGGAAATGGATAGCTTTCAAGCCAGTTTATGGTTCTAAAGTCGTCCTGTAAGGCGAGCTTGTGAAAATAACCATATTTTTAATGGTTATTTTTTGTTACCATAAATTAAGTTCGAACCTGATATACTTTAAAGCAATGAAAATCAATTTTACTTACAACAGAGAGAAAGACATCTCTTGTCTTCTGACTTACGGAAAGACCTCGCTCAATTCCCAAACCAAAACAAAGGTATATGAAAAACTGGTAGAGGAGTTTGGAGAAAACCTTACCAAACAAAACACTTCCATTTTTATAGACAAGTATTTACTGGATAAAAATATTAAAGTGGAAGAATACGTTTTAAGCTACGAAAAAGACTGGCTAACTATTGCAAGTATATTTCAAAAAAGATGTGAGAGTGTGTTCAAGGTTTCCTTGCCACGTGATGTAACTGCTTACCTTACAGTAAACACGAGATGTCCCTATGATATTGGTGAAAATTATTTTTTTGTTTCAGTCTCCACAGACTCCATGAGAGGAACGGTAATGCATGAGCTGTTTCATTTTTATACATGGTACAAGTTTGGTGAAAAATGGGAACAAAAAATAGGAAAGCAGAAATACAATGATATCAAAGAAGCACTTACAGTTTTGTTAAATATTGAGTTTAAGGATTTATTTAAAGACGGAATTTATGACGGTGGCTATCAACAGCACCAAGAATTGCGGGAAAGGATATTAGACATCTGGCAAGATAGCAAAGACATAGATAAGCTGTGGAGTGAGTTAGTGTTATAACTTACTTTTGCATCAACAAGGTTCGAACATCCTCCCACGTTCGGAGCAAATTTGACAGTCTGAAAAGAACGTGATATATTTTGTCACGTTCTTTTCAGTAATGGCCAGTCGGTTTCAGGAGGAACCCAGGTGTGCCAAACAATACACCGAATAAATAAAATGAAACTGGATTTACTTGATTATGTTTGGGTTCAGCTCACTGATGAGGGCTTAGCTGCTTTCGATGAGCAAGACCGAGCTTATTTGACAGACAAGGAGAAGTGCGATGGGTGGTATCAGTTCACACTTGGTGATCTCATTCGAAGTTTTGGTTCAGTTACTCATGTTGGTAAAGGAACCCCTTTCAAGGAAAACACTGTTCATTTCGTCCAACCTTTCTAAACTCGCCCGAACCACGGAGTCACCCTCCAGTTCGCTGGCGGGTTTCTTTTTTATAAACAAGTTTAGTATCTTGTAATTCTTGTATACCACTGAGTGTTAAATGAAAAGAAGTTACTAAACCTGTAACCTTAAGAATAATTAAGATTTTTATCAAGTTGTCACTTATATATTGCTAAGAAAAAATATCAGTCGTATAATTTAAGCAACATGTATATCGTAACAATTTCACACATTATTAATGTTCTTGTAGCCGGTACAATGGCCACACTTTTGATCATAAATGTGCGTCATATGGCAAAGGTTTTTGGAGAGGTTACTCCTGCTCGTCAAATTCTATCATCGCTGTATTTGGCCATTGCCACAGCATCTCTGGTTGCATTGATTGCTCCTCAATTTAGTATTTTAATTGCACTGGTACTATTTCCAATTCAAATATTTTACAAACTTTCAACCCTCATAACTGTATCTAATAAAAGCAATCCTGTAATTTGGTGGAACCTGGTGATTTCAATAGTGCATGCTGTGTCACTTTATACTATTTTGTTTTATGTATAGTATTCTCCTTACACCCGCTTTTTATTGATCTCCGTTTCAGCTTTGCGCGCAAGTTCTAGGAAGATACCAATCTGTTCTAAAGAGAGCGATCTTGGTTTGGTATCTTTGATACAGAAAACTCCAACAGCATGACCTGAATCAAAATCAAGTAATGACTGACCTGCGTAAAATCTAATGTAAGGGTGTCCTATAACCATTGGATTATTTTTAAAGCGTTCATCTTCCAGCGTATCATTTACGATAAATAAATCCTTGACGACTAATGCATAAGCGCAAAATGAAATTGCTCTATCAGCTTCTGTTTGATCCAGGCCTGTGCATGATTTGAACCACTCTCTTTTTGAGTCTAATATTGTTATTGTAGAAATAGATACGTCGAGGAGTCTTGTGGCTTCTTTTGTTATAGAATCAAAACGTGATTCTGGTTGTGTATCCAATATTGCCATTCTGTGAACTGCTTCTAACCGCTCCTTCTCATCAGTAGGAATCGGAAATGTATTCATAAATGTTAAGACGTTATTTTATAAGTGTTTCAATTCCAACAAACATTTTTATTTCATCATCTGATCCTAGTACGGGTGTTATATGAAGTTTGACATCGTAGTTCGATCCATCCTTCTTTTTATTTGTTAATGAAACCTCAATTGATTTCTTCTCTACTTTAATTTTATTCCACATATCAGAATAGAATTGTTTTGACATTTGACCACCCCATAGTGATGGCTTTTGTCCAAGAATCTCACTGAGTTTGTATCCAGTTATAGACTCTGTGACAGGGTTGGCATAGATAACAGTCCCATTTGGATCAGTGACAACAACCTGATCATTAAAACCTTTGAATATAGAATTTACGACACCACATCTAACACACTTTATCTCATATTCTCCTGTGTAAGTATTTTCACGTGCTAAAAGTCTTTGACACTCTTTGCATCTAAACCCCTCAGCACATTCATTGTTGTTAGTTTGTTGATCCACTAGTTGCTTTGTGGACCTCTTGGGTCTCTTATATATAATTATATAACTAAATATTTTCTAGTCTATGTATATATCCACCTTGCACTGCACCGTGTGCATTTTAAGCATTAAACCTGATATAATCATTTAAATGCAAAAAGAGACGCAAACCGAGACGGAAAACAGAATGGAAAACAAAGTTATAATATTCGATTTCGACGGTACTATCGCAGACTCATTGGACACTACTGTGAACATTTACAATAAGTTGGTGGGGGGTATCACCGATCACCAATCACAAAAAATAACCTTGCGCACATGAGGTCCATGAGTGTTATAGACTGTGTTAGATATATGCACTTTCCACTGATGCGATTGCCATTTGTTATGTCTATGGCAAAAAAGGAATTTAATAAAATGATTGCCGGAGTAAAACCTTTCGATGGGATCAGAGAATCACTGGTCAGTTTGAAAGAGAAGGGGTATAAACTTTTTGTACTGAGCTCAAACTCAAAGGAAAATATAGAAACATTTTTAAAAAACAACGACATGGATGTATTTGAAGAAGTGCACTCAGTAACAAATATATTTGGAAAAGGGAGTCTGATAAAAAAGCTAGTCACTGTAAATCATTGGGACAAAAATAACGTCATATATGTAGGTGATGAAGTTAGGGATATACATGCAGGACAAAAAGCTGGGGTAAAATCAGTTGCAGTTACATGGGGATACAATACAGAAGAATTTCTTAAAAAAGAAAATCCAGATGTTGTACTCAGAAATATTTCTGAAATAAGTAGCTTGTAAGGTTCAAGAAAAAAAGCATTTAGTAAAGTGGGAAAAAGCAGGCACAACCTAAATACAAACTAACTAAATACAGAAAACACCTAGCGCATGGAGCTAGGTGTTTTTCGGCACTATATCTTAAAGTGTATTGAGTCTATGGCTCTATATACCCCAACTTAGCAGAAACTATTTATATAGTTCTGAAAGTCGATGGCATAGTTATACTTTCGTTTCCAGATCCATCTCTAACATACACTACATAGTAGTAAGTTGTGTTAGACATAAGTCCACCTATTGTTGTTGTTGAATGATTTGTATTCAAGTCAATGTTCATTATTTGATTTGGACCTGAGATATTTACATTACTTGAAGCAGATGCTTCAGTCATTGGTATTGGTGAAGTACTATAGTAAACAAGCGCAGATGCAGTTTCATTAGTCATAAGACTTATTGTAGCTGAGCTGAATTGGTGTACAATACAGTTATGAATTTTAGAGCATTAGACATAGAGCTTATACATTTCTTTAGATATATTTCAGAACCTCTGGCTAGATTCGGTCTATTTGTCTGTTTCTTTTGGTTTGGAATCCTGAAAGTGCTGGATTTAAGCCCTGCTTCGCCATTGATTGAGGATTTGTTTAGCCAGACTATCGGCTTTATGTCTTTCCCGGCCTTCATGATTTTGTTCGGACTTTTCGAAGTTGCAATTGGTGTAATGTTTTTGATCAAAGGGTGGGAGAGGGAAGTTATACCCCTGCTGTTTATACATATGCTTACTACCTTTATGCCACTTTTCATGGTTCAAGAAGCTACATGGTCTGGTTTCTTGGTGCCCACACTTGAGGGCCAATACATCATAAAAAACCTCGTGATCATAGCTTCTGCTGTTGCGGTTGCTGCTCATCTTCACCCTGTACCAAAAAGACACCGAAACGGCTAATAGCTAAGAAAATTTGCAGTCCAACCAATTCTTAATTATTAATTCTTAATTTTCTCCTTACACTTAGGGCACCTACAACCATACGGCTTTATATGCGTATCAAAATATGATTTGCCATAATCATATGAAATCTCTTCACCTGCTTTTATGTTTTTGTATGCATGTATGAAAACTCTGTTTTTGTGAATGTTTACTTCTGCATTAGGTCTGCATGAGTGATTGATATATCGAGCGGTATTTTTTCTATCTCTGCCATCGAGTGTTAGTCGCGAGTGAACTTCAAAAAGGTACTTACTATTATTTGTATATTCTTCTTCTGGAGAAATGACTCTACCAACGTATTCTATGATACATGTATTTTTTGGAATATCTTCACCAGCAAAAAGACCCAGTCCTGCATTTGATTTTTTTACCAATAATTTCTTCACCGCCGGTTCATACTTTCTTCTCATTTTCTTTCAGTTATTTGATTTAATTATTTATACACTTTGATTATATACACAATATTGTATCATAAGTGAATGTTTGGACTGAACAAAGAAGAACTCTCTATACTGAAAAAGCTAGATACTCCTATAAAGATACAAGACTTCCTCGATTCTCTTGCTATCAATTGGGAAAAAGGCGGTGATACCAATATGTCACCTAGAAAAGTTTTGCGACTTCGAAAAGCTCATTGTTTTGAAGGAGGACTACTTGCTGGTCTCGCACTATATATACACGGACATAGACCACTAGTGCTTGAACTAAAGACTCCGGGTGAAGCAGGTCACATCATCACATTGTATAAGGTCAATGGGCTATGGGGTGCCATCAGCAAAACCAACCACAACGCACTGCGCTTCCGAGATCCGGTGTACAAAAATATTAGGGAACTTGTCATGTCATATTTTCATGAATGCACAAATGATAAAACTGGTAAAAAAGTCTTGAGAAGTTATTCAGGCCCTTTTGATTTGGTCAAAAGATGGGGCACTGACTGGATTACCACAGAAGACGACCTGTACCATATGGCCGAAGAAATATTTGATGCGCCTAGTATTGAAATCATACCTGAAGAAAATCTCAAATATATAAGAAGGGCAGATAAATTTGAAATAAAGGTGGGGCGACTAACTGAGTGGAAATCAAAAGACAAGGGTGTATAATTAGTATATGAAAAACAATACAATTATCATCATTTTACTGGCGGTAGTTTTGTTAATGGGATTTGTGATTTATCAAAATCCAGAGTTTAGAAAAGCCCTCGGGGTAAATGGCGGATCATCACTTGAAGACTCTGTTGCAAGTACCACAACCGATACGGCTTCAACCATAACGACAAATTCACTTATATCAGTAGAAAGCTTGTCTGAAGGGGACACGATCACAAGTGGGCAGATTGTAACCGGCAAAGCGAGAGGTCCGTGGTTCTTTGAAGCCTCGTTTCCAGTCAGGGTCTACGATGCAAACAGCAATGAGCTCGGTGTAAACCTAGCCACAGCAGATAGTGATTGGATGACAGAAGACTTTGTTCCGTTTACCGTCAATCTAAGTTTCGCTACACCCACGACTCCTACGGGCAAGATTCGATTTGAAAAAGACAATCCTTCAGGGGAAACCCAGCTTGACGATAGTTATGAAATAAATATAAATTTCTAAAGTAAACTCCTGTGCCAGACCACATTAGCGTGAACGCGAATTTCTGAATTTCTTCATAAATTAAAAATAAAATTAAGATATAGGTTACAAATATAAGTTATAAGCAAATCTAAAACAAAAATAAAATGAATATCATTTTCAAAAGTCCTCATATGGAAATTACTTCAGCAATAAAAGCATATGTAGAGAAAAAACTAATCTCACTAAATAAATTTTCTTCAGAGGGTGCTATTTTAGAAGTTGATTTAGGAAAAGTAAATAATCATCATAAGCATGGGGATGTATTTAAGGCGGAGCTAAACTTTACATCTTCTGGAAAATTGACTAGAACAGAAGCAGTTTCTGAAGATATGTATTCTGCAATAGATGTAGCACAATCAGATATGCTAAACGCTTTATCTAGTAAAAAGGACAAGAAGCAAACGCTTTGGAGAAAGGGTGCCTCACGTATAAAGGAGTTCGCTAGAGGGTTGTCTAAGAAGAAGAGAAGGTAGGTTATGTTAGTTGTCTGGACGCGCCGCATCATTGTTTCCACATCACGGTCTCAATGCGTTTTATATTATATAATGTATTTTATATTATGTTTCAGCATGATATTATATTAGGTATGAAGCGTTTTTATAAATTACTATTCTTATCTGCACTTTTTGTAGTTGTAGCAAATGCCAACAGTGTTTTTGCTGATGACCTGTCTAGCTGTGGAACTATATCTACTCCAGGAACATACAACCTGACTCAATCAATAAGTTCTGTTGGTGATTGTATTACTATATATACAGACGGTGTAATTATTGACGGTGGAGGGTTTACTGTAACAGGAAATATTAATGGTAACGGGCCGGATAACACAAATGGTTATACATTTAGTTTATCAAACATATTTGTGATAGGTAATGTATCAGCAAATGGTGGTCTGGATTCCCAAGGTTCTGTAGCTGGAACAGGAGGAGAGATTAGTATCTCTGGATCAACGGTTTCTGGTACAGTACAAGCAAGCGGAGGAGGCGATGCAGGTTATGGAGCGGGAAGCGGAGGAGGGATAACTATAACATCATCAACTGTTTCTGGTGCAATCACAACCAATGGTGGTGAGGCTGGAGATGGAAGCGTCGGAGGAAATGGAGGTACTGTCACGGTAGAATCTTCTTCAGTGGTGGCAACAATAAATGCAATTGGTGGATCTGATAATGTCGGTACTTACGGATCAGGAAATGGAGGAGATATTACTATATCCTCATCAACTTTTTCTACCATAATTGCAGTAGGTGGTAATGATAATACAGGGGTGTATCAATCAGGGAATGGAGGAACTGTTACAATTACAAATCCAGGAACTCTAAACATTTCAGCCAAAAGTATATATGCAAATGCAGGATCAGATAGCGGTGGCGGGGTAGGTACAGATGGTGTTTTGAATCTTAACTACTCTGCCTTGGTAACTAGTGGCTCAACATACTTTTCTCAACTTAGTGATATTCGTCTCAATAGTGTAAGTCAAGGTTCGTGGTCCGGTGGCACCTACAACCCACTTTCTCCTGGAAATTTTTCTTCATGCGGTATCATATCATCTTCAGGAACATATACTCTAACAAGTAACATCGGCAGTGGAGGAACTTGTATTCAAATTCAAACAAACGGTGTAACTATTAACGGTGGAGGGTTTACTGTGACAGGAAGTATTGATGGAAGTGGAGGTTCTGAGGAAGACGGTCACAACTTTACGCTATCAAACATAAGAGTTACAGGGTCTGTTTATTCTAGTGGTGGTTCAGATGACAATGTTGACGGTGCTCAGAACGGAGGGTCTATTACCATAGCATCTTCAACGATTCTTTCGAATATCTTTACAGATGGAGGAGTTGACAATGGGTATGGTGGAGGAAATGGAGGGTCTATAACTGTATCCTCATCAACGTTTGCTGGTATTTACGCACGAGGAAATGATGAAAGTACAGGTTCTTATCCATCAGGAAGCGGAGGGTCCATCACAATTACACATCCAGGAACTCTTGATCTTTCGGGTAAAAATATATACGCATCAGCAGGAACAGATAACGGAGGAGGGGCAGGTTCAGAAGGTGTGCTCTATCTAAACTATGGAACCCTTGTAACAAATCAGTCCACATTTTTTTCTGGA
>JAIXXV010000033.1 GCA_027490575.1 bacterium
CCCTGGTTCTAACTTTCTAGGTATAGATGCCAACAATAGAAACTTTGCTGATTTTACAGACACAAACAGACCAGCAAATAACTCAACTTCAACAACAGATAGTCCTACTGTTATAACACCGGGCACAGACAGTGGAGACACCACAATAGTAGAGGTACCTAGACTAAGAAAGATATATTCTGACCCTATTTCTGGAGCAGATTTTGTTGATATTGATGTATTTTCAGTAGTTGACTCAAACATAGAACCAGAAGATACATCTAGAACTAGAGGTGTGGTGGTAAGACCTCAGCAACCAAGGGTTATTAGAGTAGATGAGCGTATTAGATTCTTAGACAGGGCTACAGGCCACATATATGAAACAAGTTCATCTACATTACAAAACACACGTATTACAAATACAACTATACCAAGGCTTCAAGAAGCATATTTTACTGAGAAAGGACAATCTTTAATTCTTAGGGGGCTTATCGGTTCAACGGATGTTATAGAAACAAAGTATGCAACCATACAAATGTCGACTACATCTGAAGACTTTTTATCTGTTGTGACAAAAAACCTACCAATAAACATTCTACAATCAGTTAGATCTCCTTTAAGAAACCTGGTATTCAACATTCAAAAAGCAGGTGTAACTGGTTTTATATCTACACCTGATGGGGGTGGTATACAAAATGTACTCACAACACCATTCACAGAATGGCTAGTTCAATGGCCAGAAAGGAGAAACATCGCACTTACAACCAAAGCATCTGGTCTATACCCTGGTTATTCATACATACTAAACACTGACAATAGAAGTTTCACTAGAGCATTGGGTGAGTTTAGAGGTCTCACAACAAATTACTCTCCAGATATAACCAACACATTGTTTGGTGTGACCACTGATGGTAGATACAACCTACTTAGCTATAATCTACAGAGAGCAACAACAACAAATCTAGGTGTAAATACATTTCCAGAAAAATGCGTATGGTCAACAAAAGAACGTTCTGTTGTTTACTGTGCTGTTCCAGAATCAATGCCTATAGGCCTTTATCCCGACTCTTGGTATCAAGGTAGGGTACTCTTGTCAGACAATTTATGGAAGATAAACACTCAAACATTAGAGTATAGAATTATTTCAAATGTATATGAAAGTTCTGGAGAGTTTATAGATGTAGAAAATATTAAACTAAGTAAAAATGAGGACTATTTAATATTTAGAAATAAGATAGATTTAAGTCTATGGGGATTCAACCTAACAGAAAACGCCGCCACTGGTACCAGTACAACTACAAGTACAACAGCGACAACCTCTTCAAACTAGCAACCTAGCCACTGGGTATTAGACTAGGGATTTCTTTATAGTCTTTCTGAAATATAGCTCTTGGGCTATTGTAAACACACTACCTGTTATCCAGTATAGTGCTACGGCACCTGATACCGTTAGACATATTATGAACATAAAAACAGGCATAACATATCTCATTTGCATATTCATATTCTTTGCAAATTCTTCACTAAGATCAACTTTTTGACCGCTCGCTATCTTCTTTTTGGTTTCCTCACTTGGTGTATAAGCTGGCACAGAAAGTCTTATCTGTATGAACTGCGCAAGTCCTGCGATAACACCTAAAATAACACTAACTTTGGTTATATCTATAAGTCCCAAGAAGTTTGTATTTATAGACTGTGGAGTAGGAACAAATGAGTAAAGTAGATCAGCGTTTACTATAGGAAAACCACCTCTAGAAAACATCCAGAACAACCCGATGATTATAGGGAGTTGAATAAGTATAAGGAATAGACTAGCAAAAGGATTCAGGTTGTTCTTTTTGTAAAAATCTAGTGTCTTTCTAGCAAATTCTTCTCTATTGGCGCCGTATTTTTTCTTCAAATCAGCTAGTTCTGGCTCTAGAGCCTTCATCAAAATCTGAGTCTTTGTGGCCTGTTTTGAGATAGGGAAAAGTATGAATTTAACAAGACAAGTAAATATAATAGTAGCAAGACCGAGATCTCCACCTGGGATATAATCCAAAATAAGTACTAGTCCGTTGTATAGTGGGTTGTATATAAGTGTACTGAACATATTTATTTAGTTATTTTATTTAAAACTTCGACTAGATCTTTTTCTATGTCTGATATTTGTTTATCTGTAATTGTATCAAATATAGTGAAAACTAGTAGTTTTTTTGATAATTCGCTTTTTACGTCTTTATTTTTATAAATATTTACAAGAGCTGACTTAATCCTTCTTTTGGCGTTGTTTCTAGACACGGCGGTTTTAAATACCTTTTTAGAAACCAAGTACGCTATGTTTCTTTTTATACCATCTGTATTTTCTGATACTTTCAACAAAAAAGAGCCTGATTTAAAAGCTCTACTTTGTGAAATTACCTTTGTAATATCTTTATTATTCATTTGAGAGTATAGACAAAAACCTAAACAATCTAGCTAATGCTATTTGTTTACAGTTTTAACAGCGATCTTTGCTCTTCCTTTTCTTCTTCGGGCTTGTAGAACTCGTCTACCTCCATGAGTTTTAGATCTAACCAAAAAACCGTGTGTTTTTGCTCGTTTTCTCTTTTTAGGTTGGTATGTGACTGACATGTTCGCTATAGTACATTATATATTGATATTATTCAAGTTCTTTTATAGGTAGCTCGTTATATAATATTTCCACTATGGATAGCAAAACTTTATGGGACAATATATTGGTTCAGATAGAGTTAGATGTTTCTAAGGCTACATATACAGCTTGGTTTAAAGATACCTATATATCAAAGATAGATTCAGGTACTGTTCACCTGGCAGTTCCAAATACATTTGTAAGAGAGTGGCTACAAAACAAGTTCCATAAGACTATTTTACAGTTTTTGAGAGATTCCATGGAAGGTGTAAGGGCGGTTGAGTACCTTATAGCACCTCCCAACAAGAAAAAAGAGGATTTTGTTACTGAAATACCTACACAAAACAAGGAGTTGCCTCTAAACGTCTACAATATAAACCCAGATGACAACCTAAATCCAAGGTACACCTTTGAAACCTTTGTTGTAGGGCCATTCAATGAGCTAGCCTACGCTGCTTCACAGGCTATTATGAAGAAACCTGTAGCTTATAACCCTCTTTTCTTCTATGGAAACACTGGTTTGGGTAAAACACACCTTATGCAGGCTGTTGGTAACCATATAAAGCAACACCACAAAGATAAACGTATCTTTTACATCACATCTGAGAGGTATACCACTGAGTATATCAACGCTGTTCAAGCAAACAGGGTCAACCATTTCAAAGAAAAGTATAGAAAATACGATGTTTTCATCATGGACGACATACAATTCCTATCAAACAAAGAGAAGACTCAAGAGGAGCTTTTCCACCTTTTCAACCATATGTACGATGGAAACAAACAGATTATATTTTCATCTGATCAGCACCCAAACTACCTCCAAAACCTGGAAGACCGTCTAAAATCAAGGTTTATGGCAGGTATGATTATCGATATATCACCTTTGGACACAGAGTCTAAGATAGCCATACTCCAAACAAAGGCCAAGATGAACAATTTCAACCTAGAACCAGAGATAGCTTATTATATAGCTTCTGTGGTACACGGAAGTATTAGAGAACTAGAAGGCACCTTGAACGCGGTTATATGCCAATCCCAACTAAAAGGTAAGTCTGGTATATCACTAAATGAGGTAAAACAACTCACAAAAGACTCTACTAAGCCACAAAAGAATATATCTGTTAAAGATGTGGTAAAAGCTGTATCTGCTTTCTATAACATAGAAGAGGATAGTATATACAACAAAACAAGGAGACAAGAGGTAGTTAGACCGAGGCAACTTACTATGTATATCCTAAGAGAGGACTACAATATCTCATTCCCAGCTATAGGACAAAAGCTTGGAAATCGTGATCATACAACCGTTATGCACTCTTGTGAAAAGGTTAAAAACGAGTTAAAGACAAATCCCGAGCTTATAAATGAGATTAACCAGATAAGGTCATTGATATAGATGTCTTATACACATTGTTGATAACCATGTGGATAACTAGTTAATATCGTTATAAAAACCGTTGATAACTTTGTGGGTATTCTGTAGGAATCTAAAGATAATTTGTTAATAACTCAGAGGTTATGCACAGGTTGGAATTATCCACATTAGTTATTCTTAAATTGTCCACGTTTTACACAGTCGAACAGACTAAGGTTTGGGTTTAAAAACATGACCATTTGACACTTATCCACTTATCCACCGTGCTAATAATAAATAAATTCTTTTTATTAAAAATAATATATTATTGATATATGAAAATAGAAACACTAAAAGATAAGATCCTATTTGCTGTTCAAAAGGTAGAGAAAGTCACCTCAAAAAACACCACTCTACCTGTCCTTAAATGTGTCCTTTTAGAGGCCAAGGATAAAAGACTTGTAATAAGGTCAACTAACCTGGATGTGGGTGTAGAGGTTGTCCTAAATGTAAAAGTTGAGAAAGAAGGGGTTGTTGCTGTTCCAGGAAACATACTACTAAGCGTTATATCTCAGATACCAAATGATAAATCTGTTTTTATTGAGGAGGATAACGGAAACATTGTTGTATTCACATCAACAAGTAAGACAATTATAAAATGTTTACCTGCTGATGACTTCCCGTCTATACCAAAGGTTGACGAAGATACCTCTAAAACATTAAAAATTGGCGCTACAGAGCTTGTTTCTGGTCTAAAGGCTGTTTGGTATAGCTCTGCTAATTCGAACATTAAACCAGAGCTTTCAAGCGTCAGGATATATCCTCAGGAGGACAAACTTGTTTTTGTTGCAACAGATGGCTTTAGGTTGGCTGAAAAGGTTATTACAACAAAAAACCTCCCTGATTTCGGCCATGTACTCATACCAGTTAAGAATGTTTCTGAGATCATAAGAATATTTGAAGGTTTGGATCAAGATATAGATGTTTTTATAGATGAAAACCAGATTTCCTTCAAAACTGATGATATTTATATGGTTTCAAGGACTCTTACTGGAAATTTCCCTGATTATAAGGCTATTATTCCAAAATCTTCTTCTACAGAGGTTGTTTTCTTGAAACAAGACCTAGTTAATTGTCTAAAAATGAACACTATTTTCAGTGACTCATTTTTCCATGTGAAGTTCAACATATCTCCTAAAGATAATTCAGTTAAACTTATGACCAAAAACAACGATCTGGGTGAAAGCTCAACTGAAATACCATCAGCTATATCAGGTGATGAATTAGACATAAACTTCAACTACAAATATATAAATGACTGCTTGTCTACTGTAAATTCTGACAGTGTAACCTTCTACTTTAATGGCCCAGGTAAGCCGCTCGTTATAAAACCCGTAAGTGATAGTTCATTCTTGTATCTAGTGATGCCGATGAACAAATAACAGATATCAGATATCAGATATCAGATATCAGGTATCAGATGACAGGTAGCAGGTAACAGCTAAGAGGTAAAAAGGTGGGGCAGAATTAAGAATTACACCACGCCAGGTTTATGATAATTTTATGCAACAAATATCCGATCTACTAAAACTTTTTGAATCAATACAAAGCCCTAAAGTTGAAAGAGTTATATTATCAGGTGCTATAAATAAGTCTTTGGGTATTAATATCAGCGATGATCAAATAAAAATAAACAGAGATGTGGTTATATTAAAAGTTAATCAGGTACAGAAAAACCTTATTTTTATATCTAAAAATAAGGTTTTGTCTGATTTAAATAATGAGTATAAAGAGTGTTTTTTGAGAGATATTATGTTTGTGTAGGTCACATAAACATTTCTTTATAATCTTTATAACCCTAAAATTAAAGCCACCTAGTCAGTTTGGTTTAATCTATGACTGAGAAGAAGCTAGAAGAAACTTCACTACTACCGTCTTTCATTGTTGCTACACCTTTTATTTCGTTTTCATCCTGTATTCCTGGTGTACCACTTGGTATAAATGAGAATGAGAAAGGTTTTTCTGTTGCTTTACCTATACTTACACCATTTATGAAGAACTCAACCTGAGATACATTCTCAGAAGTGTTAGTTGTTATATTTGCTCTAGAGTTTCTACTAACTGCAGAGTTTGCAACAGGTGTTATAAGTCTAAATCTAGAGCTATTTGTTTGACCATTGTCTGTAGGTGTAGAGCTTCCATTTGTACCAGCTGGTGCGCCCCCTGAATTTATCCAGTTTTGAACACTTGTTTCCCATAGTCTAAACAAAGGATCTGTAGAACCATCCCTTGGTGCTGGGCCTTTAGGGTTTGATCTATCAATCCAGTATAATTCTGACCTTACTTCACCGTTTGAGCCAACATATTGACCTTTTAAGAAAGGTTTAAGGTCTTCATCTGCCGGTAACGGATTCTCAAATGATTCATAAGGTGTTCTATTTATTGCCCAGTCAGCAAATTCTTTCCATAACGGTCCAACTATTCTAGCTGAAGCTTGTTGTGCCATCGGGGTGTTATTGTTATTACCCATCCATGCACTTATAGATATACTAGGTGTATAGCCTATCATCCACGCATCTCTAGAACTGTTTGTTGTACCTGTTTTAATACCAACCTCTCTGTCACCTGTGTATCTACTTCCAAATATAGGCGCTCTTGCTATAGGGTCAGCTAGTACATCATTTACAAGAGCAGCTGTCTGTATAGGTATAACCTGTCTTGTTGATGTTGAATATTTTTCAAGCTCAACACCATTTGATGTTTTTATCTCAAGTATTGCGCCACTTTTAGCTTTAACACCGTTGTTGGCAAATACACCATAAGCTAACGACATATCAAGAGGTGACACCTCTGCACCTCCTAGTGCAAGCGAAAGACCATAACGAGAAGCCGTACCAAGGTTTTGTATACCCATATCTTCTGCTAACTTCAAAGTTTCATTTGTACCAACCATGTGGAGTAGTTTTACAGCAGGTATGTTTCTAGATTCTGCTAATGCTGTTCTTAATGACATTAAACCTTTGTATCCACCTTCATAGTTTTGTGGATCATAACAATTTGCACCTGAAACAAGTGGTTGGTTTAGTGAGTTACATTGTGCATTGAACTGTGTAGCAAGGTCTAGTACCGGTGTCTCAGGTAAGAAACCTTTGTTGAAAGCAGTTGCATATACAAAAGGCTTAAAAGCAGACCCGGGTTGTCGTCTAGCTGTTGCGACGTTGAAGTTACCGTCTATGTCTTTATCAAAGTAATCTCTAGATCCCACCATTGTCAAAATATGGCCAGTTTTAGGGTCAGTAGCGACTAATGCAGCATTTGATGCTTTGAAGTTCTTACCACTAGTTAGAACGTATCTTTTAACTATTTCTTCAGCCTTTTGTTGCATTTCCCAGTCTAGTGTCGTGATAACAGACAAACCTCCTTTAGCTAAAACCTCATCACCGTATTTTGTTTCAAGATAATCTTTAATATACATTACAAAGTGAGGAGCTTTTATACCACCAAGTGTTCTTGGTTGGAAAACAACCTCTTCTTTAAGGGCGTTAGAGTATTCTTCCTCGGTAATCATATTGTTCTCGTACATTTTTTTAAGTACAAGGTTTTTTCTATTCACTAGCAACTCTTTATTTTTTCCATAAGGTGAGTAAAGAGAAGGTGCCTGTGGTAGAGCAGCAATATACGCTGCCTCTGCCAATGTCAATTCATTAGATTTTTTAGCAAAAAACACCTGAGTTGCCTCTTCTACTCCATAGATATTTCCTCCGTAAGGTGACTCATTCAAATACAGGTTTAATATCTCGTCTTTTGTCAGATTTCTTTCAAGTTTAAGTGAAAGTATCCACTCTTTTACCTTTCTGGAAATCAATTTATCCTTTGTTAACAAAGAGTTTTTTACCACTTGTTGTGTGATAGTTGATCCACCTTGGCTAAATTTTAATGTTGTAATATTAACTAGTATTGCTCTGGCTATAGAGGACGGTTTTATACCGCTGTGGTTATAAAAATCGATATCTTCAATAGCTATAGTGGCGCTTTTTAGATAAGGAGATATTTGGTCGAAAGGAACAACAGTCCGTCTAACTTTTTGACTCAAGTCGTAAAGCAAGACTTTACCTGTCCTATCGTATATTTTAACCGATTGGCCTAATAGTCTTTCATCAAATGAGTCTAAACTAGGAGTTTTTAGACTAGCTGCCCAAAGTATAAAAATACTTAGAAAAAGAAAACAAAACACAAAAAAACCGATAAAAATATCTTTTATAACAGCTTTTTTACCTTTCTTTTTTGTAAGTTTTGTGAAAAAACCAACAACCCTAAACTCTACCAATGAGGCTATCCGGTCAATTTTCTTAAAAAAACCGGTTATTTTCTTTTTCATAATTTATTATCCTTTATTTAAGTAATATATACTAAACTGTATACAGGATACCAAAAATAGCTATTATATGCTAGATTTACATCATGTTTTTAAAAAGAATTATGAAGAAAAGTTCTGAAGAAGTTGTGAATTCTGGCAACCAAATTTCCAACAGTTCTGGTGTTAATGAAGGTGATAAAAACCCAACAGAAGTTTTACTCAAAAAAGGTGTTCAAGAAATACTACCATCTTCGAGTTTTCTTTCTTCAATTTTGGCTAAAAAAAGGCTAAAAGTATATGCGGGTATAGATCCAACTGGTCCAACTCTGCATATCGGTCATGTTATTGTTCTTAGAAAACTTAAGCAATTTCAGGATCTTGGACACCAAGTCGTTTTGCTTATAGGTGATTTTACTGCAACTATAGGCGACCCTACAGACAAGTCAGCGGTTAGAAAAGTTTTGACAGCTAAAGAAGTAAAGAAAAACCTAACTTTATATAAAAAACAAGCTTCAAAATTTATAAATTTTTCAGGTAGAAATAAAGCGACTATTGTATATAACTCTAAATGGCTTAAAAAGATGGATTTAAAAGACGTCTTAGATTTAAGCTCATTGATGACTGTTGATCAAATGATGAAACGGGATATGTTCAGTGTTAGACATGAAGCTGGTAAACCTATATATATCCATGAGTTTTTGTATCCTCTGATGCAAGGTTATGACAGTGTCATGCTTGATGTAGATGCAGAGATAGGGGGTAATGATCAAATGTTTAATATGATGGTGGGAAGAGACTTCCAAAAGAAAATCAATAACAAAGAAAAAGTTTGCATAACCATGAAACTTTTGACTGATACAACTGGAAAAAAGATGGGCAAATCAGAAGGTAACATGGTCTCTTTACTTGATTCAAACTTTGAGATGTTTGGAAAGATAATGAGCTGGACTGATAGTATGATAGTGAATGGTTTTGAACTATGCACAGATTATTCTATTGAAGAAATAGAAAATATAAAAAATGATATTCAAAATCAAATATCTAATCCACGAGATTTAAAACTTAAACTTGCTTTCGAGATTGTAAAAATCTATCACAGCGAACAAAAGGCCAAAGAAGCTCAAGACAACTTTATAAACACATTCTCAAAAAAGGAAACACCTGAAAACATAACTGAGGTTTTTGTTCCAGTAAGCACTCCACTTTCTCTTGTACTACTAAATGAAAAACTAGTTAAATCAATCGGAGAGTTTAAGAGATTGGTAGGTGAAGGTGCAATAAGTACTGGTGATGATAAGAAAATAGAAGACTTCAATTACAAAGTCGAATACCCGATGATTGTTAAAGTTGGAAAGAGAAGGTTTGTTGATATAAAGATAAGTTAATTTTCAACCGTACTGTCCAGGCGCGTGTTTCAGAATAATATCAGTGTAAAAAAGACCAGCAAAAACTGGTCTTTTTTAAATGGTGCAAATATAGTACCTGCTTACAACACCAACAACCTGCCAAAACTAGTTAGAAAACTAGTAAGAATCCGCATCTGAAAATACATCGTCTTCTATCTCATCCTCTTCTTCGTCATCCTCAAAACCAGCGGGTGCCCCGACACCATATGGGTCAAGGTGTGGATCTTCACCTACAACAGCTGGTGCATCAAAACTACTGTGTGGATCTTCATCTTCTCCTAGTTCATCATCAAATGCAGCGACAGGTGAGCCGATAGGGAAATCAACCTCACCGTCTGCTCCTTCTGGTATTTCTATCTCAGCTATATCTCCAACTTCTGGATCAATTTCTTTATCTTCAACCTCATCATGTTCGTCTACCATATTTGATTATTTAAATTAAACTAATATGGACATATATGTAACATATACAAAAAAATATGCAACATGAATTTTATGTTCAAAAATAAGTGTAAAATTAAATTTAGTATAAAAAAATTACTAAAATAACTACAAAACTCTATTATGGACAAAATAAGTTAGTCCAATTGCAATCGCATCATACTCATCATCCAGTTTTTTACCGTTTATATTTTTTACAAGCATATTTACCATCTTGATAACTTGATCTTTTGTACTTTTCCCATTTCCCGTCACAGCCAGTTTTATCTGAAGCGGTGTGTACTCTTTTATGTTGAGTTTATATTTCTTGGCAATGTAAATGATTGCACCACGAACCTCGGACACACGCATCGCAGTTTTTTGGTTGTTTTGTATAAATAGGTTTTCGATAGATAGTGCAGTCGGTGAATACTCACTTATAATATTTTCAAGACTGTTTCCAATACTAAACAATCTATCTTCAAACGTTTCTTTTGCTGATGTTCTAAAACAATCAGAAAAAACTACTACCTCCTTGGTATTTTTCTCTTTATCGATTATTGCCACACCTAATCTTTCGTATCCGGGGTCTATAGATATTATTCGCATATATTATTTGAGTAAATTATACACGTATTTGTTTTTTAAATACCTTTAAAAATGCTCTTGAACTAAACTTTATAAATCCTTCAGCTTCTCATCTAGGTGTTTGTATCCGATATCAGTCACAACTCTACCTCTAGGTGTGCGCTCTATAAATCCAAGTTGTATTAAGTATGGCTCATTGAACTCTTCTATGGTGGCCTGGTCTTCAGAAAGTGAAGCTGCTATGGTGTTGAGACCAACAGGCCCTCCGTTGTATTTGTCTATAAGAGTGCGCAATATTATGCGGTCTGAATGTGTGAGACCTTTTGAATCTATACCTATAAGCTCTAATGCTTTTTGCACAGCCTCTTTGGTCAGATCTGTCCTGTTTATCTGCGCATAGTCACGACATCTTTTAAGTAGATAATTGGCAGTTCTTGGTGTACTTCTGCTTCTTTTTGATATTTCAACAAGCGCATCGTTTTCAGCTTCAACTTTAAGTATTTTTGAAGAATTCTTCACTATCTGTTCAATCTCTTCATCTGTATAAAACTCGAGTTTAAAAACTCCACCTGAAAATCTAGAACGCAAAGGAGATGAAACCATCGCGATACGAGTGGTAGCTGCTATAAGTGTGAATGGTGGAAGGTCCAGTTGGATGCTTCTGGCAGACGGCCCTTTACCGATAATGATATCTATTTGGCCAGATTCCATGGCGGGGTATAACACCTCCTCTACAGTTTTGTTTAGTCTATGTATCTCGTCTATAAAAAGTATATCGCCTGGAGAAAGGTTGGTAAGCACTGATGCAAGGTCGCCTACGCGCTCTATAGCAGGCCCTGAAGTCACTTTCATCTGTACACCTGTTTCTTTGGCTATAAGGTGGGCAAGGGTGGTTTTACCGAGACCTGGTGGACCGTAAAACAATATATGCTCTGGAGGATGGTTTCTTTCCTTGGCTGCTGTCAAAAGTATATGTAAATTGTCTTTGATATTGCTCTGGCCGATATAGTTGTCGAACTTTGAAGGTCTTAGTGTTTGATCGAGAGAAAGGTCCTCTGTTTGCTCTATTTCATCGCCAATACCAGGAGAAAAATGGCCTTTTTCTTCAGTTTTTTCGTTAAGATTAGGGTTTTGGTCTAAATCGCTTGACATAAAAATAAAGTATGCTATTATATTTACAGAGTCGCATTTAAGTTCTTCAGCCCTGATATCAGGGTTTAGGAAACTTGATGCGATTATCTATTTTATATAGCGATATATAATTGTTTAAACAGCCCCTTAAATCTCTAAGCAATAGAAATGAAAGTTTCAATCGGTTTTTCTTAAAGGACGTTTTGGTGCGAGCTCTCATGCCACGTTCCTGGAACTATCCTCAAAGAACCATCGGGCTTTAAATCTTAGGATTTAAAGCATTGCTTAGAGATTTAAAGGGCTGTTTTTTTATTGAACTTACCCTATAAGAATATTCTTGTGGGGGTCTAAAGTCAATTGACATTTAAACCTCAGGTATGTTTAGTGGTTTGTCTATTTCACTAAATATTTCACCACTGTTTTCAGCTTTTTCTGCAACCACATCATCTTCTGGTATTATCAACTCTTCTGCCAAGTCAACTACCCTCTCTAGTTCATCAAAAGAGGTGATACCTTTAAATATTTTTATCAAACCATCTTGTTTCATGTTTACTATCTTTTGAGGGGCTGCTGCTTTTTTGATCTCTCTTTCACCTGGATTTTCTCTGATAATGTATTCAATACTGCTATCTGACATGATTGCTTCGTAAACACCAATACGACCTTTATATCCAGTATTGTTGCAGTGTTCACAACCAACAGAAACCCACATGTCTTTGGGCCTTTCTACAAACTGTGATAACTCTTCGTAACCTTTTAGAGATGCTAGTAGCTCGTCTACGTATTTTAGTCTGTCTTGAGGTATAGGAACTCTTTTCTTACACTCTAAACATAGTTTTCTTACAAGTCTCTGTGCAATAGCAACTCGAAGTGCTGATGTGATGACTTTAGAATCTACACCTAGGTCTACAAGTCTTGTAAATGTTCCAGCTGCATTGTTGGTGTGAAGTGTTGAAAGTACCAAGTGACCCGTCAATGAAGCTTGTATGGCAGTATTGGCAGTTTCACTATCTCGGATTTCTCCAACCATGATTACGTCAGGGTCTTGTCTTAGTGCCGCACGTAGACCTGATTCAAATGTGTAATTTTTCCTTTCCTCAACTTGGGTTTGTACAACTCCTGCAAGGTGATATTCGATAGGGTCTTCGATTGTTATTATCTTCATTTCAGGTGTTAGAAGTTTTCTGAGGAATGAGTATAGAGTAGTCGTTTTACCTGAACCAGTTGGACCAGTAGTAAGTATAAGACCGTTTGGTCTAGCTATCTCACGCATAAGTATAGTCATCAATCTATCAGGAAAACCTAGCTCTTCTATGGGTGTAGAAATAGACTTTGGATTTAGAATACGCATAACTATAGACTCGCCATAAGCACTCGGCACTGTAGAAGTACGTATTTCAATATCACTCATATATATCTTTACTGTAAATCTGCCATCCTGAGCAGAATCTTTTATGTTTAGTTTTAGCCCTGAAAGTAGCTTTATACGAGATAGCAACAACTTGTAAGTATCAAGATCAAACTTAACAACTTCTATAAGTACACCGTCCAATCTGTAGCGTATAAGTGCGTGGTCTGTTTCAGACTCTACGTGTATATCTGAAGCTTTTGTAGAAAGTGCACCTGCCATAACTACAGCTATAAGCCTAGAAACTTTATGACTTCTCTTTGTAGCTAAAGCTTCTTCAACTAAAACTGAAACATCGGCAAGCCTTTTTGTTTGTTCAATGAGTTGTTCTATCTCATCATTTGATATATCAAGAGACCCTGCTTCAGTTTCAAATGCAAAAGATAGATCTTTGTATCTGTCCCAAGCTTTCTCGATACTATTCATTGAAGATAAGAAAACGGATGTTTGATAGCCTTTTTCTTGTAGTTTCTTTATTGAACCCACTGTGTTCTGGTCACCAGGGGAGTGTAGTGCTATAGATATTTTTTTTCCAATGATATCGAAGACAATGACTTTGTTAGCTCTAGATTCAGGTTCAGGTATAAGCCTCAAACCATCAGTGTTTATAGGTACTCTGGTGAGGTCTATATATGGAAGACCGTACTTGTCGGCAATTGTTTGTACAGATTTTTCCTCTTCATCAGCACGCAGTGTTCGAAGTCTTTGATTTTGCTTGTCCTCATCAAAATGTATAGTCATGTTTTTGGAAATTTGAATTAATTAAAATTCAATTTAATATCATTGTACCTTGGTTTTTGAATATTCGCATTAGATTTTGTGCAAAAATACTGATAAAGTGTAGTAAAAATGAAAGCTACTAAAATAACGGCAAACACAATCATGGAAGCTGGTGCAGAATTTAATTTAGATCAAATAGACGAAGTTGTAGAAAGTGTTTTGAACACTGTAAAAAACAGCTCAAAAAACATCCTAACTTTGAAAGGTGACCTGGGTGCTGGAAAAACAACTCTTGTAAAAAGCATTGCAAAAAAGCTTGGTATAGAGGAAACGGTAAATAGCCCAACTTTTACCATTTTGAAGTCGTATAAAATCCCGGTGCAATCTCAAGGAGTCTTAGGTGTCATAGCTGGGCGTTTTGAAAATCTCATTCACATAGACGCATATAGACTAGACGATCCGGAAGAGTTGGGCGCTTTAAAACTGGAGAGTTACTTTGCTGACGCCAAAAACCTTGTCTTTATAGAGTGGCCTGAAAAACTAGCCAATATCTTGCCGAGTAGTACAATACAAATACAACTTGAAACCATTGAAGGTCACACTGATGCTGGCGCGCCAGACGTGGTCAAAGAAAACATTCGCAAAATAAAAATAGTAGAATAAAAATACTGAAATAAATGGCTAAAAATAAAGCAAATAAAAACAAGCTACTGGTACTCTTGGACTCTCATGCCATCATTCACCGCGCATATCATGCACTTCCTGAGTTTGCATCTAGTAAAGGTAAGCCAACAGGTGCGCTTTATGGAGTTTCGACAATGCTTTTTAGCATCATAGAAAAGTACAAACCTGAATACATAGTCGCTTGTTATGATCTTCCTGACCCAACATACAGACATCAAGCATACGAAGGATATAAGGCGGGTAGAAAAAAGACTGATGATGCGCTTGTTGAGCAACTCATATCTTCACGCGAAATTTTCCAAGCGTGCAATATACCTATGTATGATATGCCTGGTTTTGAAGCCGACGATATGCTCGGAACTATAGTCGAGCAAGTTTTAACTAAAAAAGAGTTTGATGGAATCGATGTAATGATTGCCTCAGGGGACATGGATACTTTACAACTTATCACAGGTGATAGGGTAAAAGTATTTACTTTGAAGAAAGGTATCAAAGATACTATCGTATATAACGAACAAGCGGTGTTTGATCGTTTTGGCTTTGGACCTAAACAGCTTACTGACTATAAAGGCCTAAGAGGTGATCCGTCTGACAATATTATAGGTATTGCAGGTATTGGTGAAAAGACCGCGACTACACTTATCACAGCTTTTGGAACAGTTGAGGGTATATATGAAGCTTTGGAAAAAGATCCAAACCTGTTAAAGCAGGCTGGTATATCAGACCGTATGATAGAGCTTTTGGATAAAGGAAAAGAGGAGGCACTTTTCAGTAAAATGCTTGCAACAATACGTCGAGACGCACCTATAGATTTTTCTTTACCTCAACACTTGTTCAAAGAAGATTTTGATCCGCAAGCTATAGAGGATTTGTTTAGAGAACTTGAGTTTAGATCTTTGATACCAAAAGTTAGACAGGTTTATGGTCAAGAAAAGTATGGAAATGTTACCAATCAATCACTGGGATTTGGTGGTTCTGATACATTGGGCGCAGAGCAAAGCGGTGTCCCTGATATAAGTGAGGGCGATTTAAAGGGTGGCTCAGATATTGATGGTGAATCTGGCTCAGGTGTTGAAGAGGGGGTGGGTGGTAATGGTAAAAAAGTGAAGGGAAAATCAAGTAAAGATAAAGGCACGAACGGAGGAGTGGGTGTAAAACAAGCACCGGTAGAAAATATCATTTACAAAGATATAGATGACTTTACTGCGCAAAAGCTAAAAGTTGCTGTTTATGTTTTGAATTCAAATATTACAAATCCAAACCTAGACGATGTCTTTGCTGTGACTAGAACTAATGATGCTACAGAAGCGGAGAGGAAGCTGATAACTGAGATAGAGCATGCGGGTCTTGGAAAAGTGTTGATGGATATAGAGTGGCCTTTGATAGAGGTTGTAGAGGAAATGCATAAAAATGGTATAAAAGTTGATGTGGATTTTATGAAAAGTTTAAGTCGTGAATACCACAAAAAACTTTCTGATATTGAAAAGAAAATATGGGAGCATGCCGGTGTTGAGTTCAATGTCGCTTCTCCAAAGCAATTAGGTGAAATCATTTTCGATAAGATGAATCTTGGTGGTAAAAAGATAAAGAAAACTGCAGGTGGTGCAAAGTCTACAAAAGAGTCTGAGCTGGAGAAGATGAAAGGTGAGCATGAAATCATTGACCTTGTTCTTGAGTACAGAGAGCTGGCAAAACTTTTGTCTACATATATAGATGTGTTACCAAGTCTCGTGGATGATAAAAGCCGGGTGCACGCTACGTTTATGCAAACAGGTGCTGTGACAGGGAGAATGTCTTCTCATGATCCAAGTCTTCAAAATATTCCTACAAAGACTGATCAAGGTAGAGCCATAAGAAAGGCCTTTATTTGCGAGGATGGATACACTTTGTTGGCATTCGACTATTCACAGATCGAACTTCGCATAGCTGCTTTTCTATCAGGTGATGAAAAACTTATAGAGATTTTTAAGAATGGTACAGATGTACACGCTGGTGTCGCAGCTCAAGTTTTCAAAGTGGATGAAAAAGATGTGACAAAAGACATGAGACGAAAAGCTAAAGTCATAAACTTCGGTATTCTTTATGGTATGGGTGTAAATGCTTTGAAGGTAAATCTTGGAAGTACAAGAGATGAAGCAACTTTTTTCTATAATGAATATTTTAAAACATTTAGTGGACTGGCAGAGTATTTGGAAAATGTTAAAGCTGAGACTTCAAAGAAAGGTTATACAGAAACATTTTTTGGTAGACGAAGATATTTTGAAGGTATCAATTCAAAACTGCCATTTATACGCGCTTCAGCTGAGCGTATGGCAATCAATGCGCCTATACAAGGAACTCAAGCTGATATCATAAAAATAAGTATGAGAAGAATACATGATAAGTTGGCAGAGGAGGGGTTGTTGGATAAGGCTAGGATTGTACTTCAGGTTCACGACGAATTGATCTACGAGGTGCGCACACCTGAGATAAAGAAAGTATCAAAAATAGTTCAAGAAACTATGGAAAGTATATTAACAATGGATCAAACAAAGGGTGTGCCCATAAAAACATCTGCAAATAAAGGTAAAAACTGGGGGGAGATGGAGACTTTGGAGGTTTAAGCAAAGGACGGTAAAATACACCCAATGCTTTACCTTATAAACGGAACAGATACAGATAAGACTCGGAAGAAGCTAAATGACTTGGTCGATGCTTTGAAGTCTAAAAGACCTGATGCGAATGTTTTCCGAGTGGACAGTGAATCATTTTCAAATAGTTTCTTTGAAGAAGTTGTTTCTGGTTTAAACCTGTTCACACCAAAAAACATTGTGATCATAGACAGACTTTTGTCAGATAAAAACACTTGTGACTATATTGAGAAAAAGATAAAAGACTTGGCGGAGTCAGAACACGTCTGTGTGATTTTTGATACAAAGATAACTGCTGCGCAGATGAAAAAGATAGAAAAGGTGGCAGTGAAGACTGAGACACATGATTTGAAAGATACTAAGGAGGTGCCAGCGTCTAAAGACCCAAAGAGGTTTGTTGATCAAAAGAAAAAAGGCCTGGATGTGTTTTCACTAGCCAATACTTTGCTTGCTAAAGATAAAGTGAAGTCATGGTCATTTATCAATGTTTTTATATCTAATGGCATAGCCATGGAAGAGGTTCATGGAATAGTATGGTGGCAATTTAAATCATTGTACCTAAGTTATATTTACAAGAATGCAAAAGACGCTGGGTTAAATCCTTTTGTATATAAAAAATGCACAGATGCACATGTGAAGTGGAAAAAAGAAGATACTGAAAATGCTTTATCTGAATTGTTTATTATGTACCACAAGGCACATAGGGGAGAGGTGGATTTCGCGAAGGAGATGGAGTTGTTTTGTATGAGGTAGGTATATTTTGACTGGTATTTTATACCTCAGTTAGACTTAAAAATTGCTATTACCTTTTATATAAAAATATATAACAGTATAGGGTTTGAATTTACTACCTACCTCCAGTAGCGACGAAGGTACAAACAATTATATTTGCAAGATTAAGAATTGCGATTAGTGCAAGAAAAAAAGAATAGCGATTTAATACGGATATTTGAACAATTGGTTTTTCAGGCGAATTTGTCTTTAAGGCGTTCCAAACCTCACCTTTCATAAAAAGGTTAATTTTCTCACCTGTTACTTGTTTGATGGTGATAGGGACTAGACTAGAATAATTAATCTCTTTAGATAGATCAGTCCATGTCCAAGGTGTGGTGGTTTTGTAGGCAATAAATTCTTTGACATCAGACGTTTTAATTTTTTCCTGACCGTTTGTGATGTATTCAATTTCAATCACATCTTTATCAATAAAAATGGTTCTTGGTACTTGAGATATTAAAAGTTTAATAGTTAAACCTGGTATAATTGTAAATATAATCCACTGTAAAAAAGTAGGAAAATTCTTAATAAAATTAAAAATATATACTAAAATTTCGATAAATATAGGTGTATACAGAAAGTATAAAACAAGTAGTACAAAAAATACTGGAATCATGAAGAAGAATAGGGAGAAGGCGTACATTTGTAAATCTTCTTTTGATGTAAGAGAAAAAACCCTCATAACTTTATTTGAGGAATATTGGACTGATGAGAACTAGGCCTACAATCAAAAGGATACCTCCTATGATGCGCCCATTCTTTTTGGTTTCAGGCCAAGGTTGGCTATTTTTTGAAACTTTGAATTGACCTTGCCATAATAGAAAAACTCCGACTATACATAAAATTGCATCCATTTATTTTGTATTTAATATTAATATACTAATTATACATTATTTATTGCCAGTCCCAATGCTTTATTTTGATTGTATTTCCGGTGGGAATCTCGCTCTACGAGCGCGGTACACCTTTGCTATTTTCTCAAAATTCGCTCAGTTAAACCTCGCCCATTTCTCGAAAATATAGCAAAACTTTTTGATTCCTACACGCAAGCCAAGAAGTTGGCTTGCTCGTCCGCAACTGGAAATACAAAAAAGACGCATCTTATCAGACACGTCTTTTTATATCTTAGTGCGTCCGGTAGGAATCGAACCTACGACCCTCTGCTTAAAAGGCAGGTGCTCTACCGACTGAGCTACGGACGCGTTGTAAGTTATTCCAAAAGTAGCGCATCTACACTAGTTTCAGGATTTTGTCTCCCGCGCCGTATATACAATACGTCTTGGTCATCAAAATCCTTCCAACTAGCATATCCGCATCTACTTTTGAAAGAACTTTATTTCTCGCTCTAAACTAGTTAAACTAAATTCAAAACAATAGTATGAATATACCAGAAATTTCTAAAGTGGCAAATCTACAGCTAGAAACCCTGCTCCGGTGATTACGAGTGTAAATGTCATTACAAACAAGAACAAGTACTCGACCTGAGTTCGAGCTTTAAACTTAGGTGTTTTGTTGGCGATAAAAAGTGATACCAGAGCAATGATAGAACCAATGATGGCTGATATCTGGGTGAACATTCCTATGAACAAAAGTACACCAATCACAATCTGCGTTAGTCCAAGTATTTGTACAAAACTCTTAGCATTTTTGATGTTTATTGAATCAATATAGTCGATAAGTGCATATTTATCATGTGTAAATTTTGCGTAACCGAGTGTTATAAAGAAAACGCCGACTGTGATTCTGATGAAGGTTGGTGTAAGTAAACTGAGGAAAGAAAGTTCAGGAAATAGATTAAGCATTTGACTATTATAACATATGTGAGCATGATATAAAATAAAAATGAAATCAAAAACTTATAAAACCAGCGTCTTGTTGCCAGATATCAGAAGTACCCACAATGTGGGCTCTGTTTTTAGAACAGCTGATGCTGTGAGTGCTCACAAAATATATCTGACCGGCTACACACCAGCACCTATAGATAAGTTTGGAAGAGACAGATCTGATATTGCAAAGACGGCACTCGGTGCAGAGAAGACGATAAGTTGGTCATATGAAGAAAGTACCGTTAAACAAATCAATAGACTTAAAAAAGAAGGTAAGTTGATTATCGCGGTTGAGTTATCAAAAGATGCAGAAGATTTCAAATTATTACCAAAAATTATTAAAGATTTTGTGAAATCTTGCGACGGCTTAGATATTGAAAAAGAAGTCGTATTTGTTTTTGGAAATGAAGTTGAAGGTTTACCAAAAAAGATACAAAAACTTTGCCATCACACAGTACAGATACCTATGGCAGGGAAGAAGGAGTCTCTCAATGTTTCAGTGACAGTTGGAATTATACTTTTCAAATCTATCGAAGTTAGCTAAAAATCGCAACAAAAAACCGCCCGCAAGATATTAAAACTTTGTTTGATGTTTATTGCAAAAGTGCGAGCTTCTACCACCAACTACTTTTCTTGTTATAACACCATCGCAACCTTCCCGTGAACATTTTTGACCAGTTTTTCTATATGCATTGTGTTTAGTCTGAAATGCACCTTTCTCACCATGGATGTTTCTATAGTCTGACATAGAGTCACCACCGAAATCTATACCTTTACTTAGAACATCCAAAGTAGATTTATATAACTTTTTGAAGTTTTCTTCAGGTATATTCTTAGGCTTAGTTTCAGGATGTATAGATGATGACCATAGAGCCTCATCAGAGTATATGTTTCCTACACCAGATAAAAGTGTCTGATCCATCAGTACATTTTTTATTCTACCTTCAGGTTTCTTTGATATTTGTTTTTTGAAAACTTCATACGTTGTACTCTTATCAAGTGGCTCTGGACCAAGATGGCTTAGGTGAGGTGTGTGATGCATGTTTTCAGTATTTAGAAATACCACCTTTGCAAACTTTCTAGTATCACAAAGTACAAGATGCTTTTTGTTTGATAGTGAAAAAACTAAACGTATATGTCTGTTGAAAGGATCTCGAAGAGCATCACTTTCACTTTTGTCAGGTTTCCACGGATCATTTTTATCAACCACGTTGGTGTCAGATTTTTTACCTACTTTTTTACCACTAGTCACACCATCAGTTTTCACATATTTTCCATACATAACATGTCCAGTCATCTTCATGTGTATCAAAACGGATATACCATTATCTAGATTGATAATGATATTTTTTGCACGTCTTTGTGCGCTCACTATCTTTGCGCCGACCACAGACTCTTTAAACTTTTTAAAATACTTCGGACACTTAACACTTTCTTTGTCCTTGTAGTACTGACTTTCATAGCTTGTCCAAACACCATTTACACGCAAACCTTTTACAGTTTTGTTGATACCATCCACTGTTGTTTGTACTTCTGGTAGCTCAGGCATATTTTTGTAAAACTTTTAAATTTTTTTAAACTCTTTTTGATAAATGTTTCAATGAGTATTTTATCTTTTCAGTTGTATCTGTAATGTCTTTTGGAATGTTTTCCAAAACATCTCGAGCTTCTTTATGTGTGTAACCCAAAGCTTTCAAAGCTTCAACGGTGTCTATGTCGATATTTGAATCAAGGCCGTTTACAGTGCCAGAGACGCTAATACTCTTGCCTTTGAGTTCGAGGACAATCTTCTCTGCAACCTTCTTACTAATACCAGAAATCTTTGTGATATATCCAGTCTCGCCAGTTGTGATAGCTTGCTGTAAAACATCAACACTTGCTGAGTTTAGAATATTCAACGCTGACTTTGGACCTATACCAGAAACCGTTAAGAGAAGTTCAAAAAAAGATAAATTATCTCTGTCTCTAAATCCGTACAGGTCGAAAGCATCCTCTCGGATAACACTGTGAACCCAGAGGGAAGTGGGGTCATTTTCCTTTATATTGCTCAATGTGTCAGTGGTAACGAAAAGCCTGTAGCCAACACCCGCATTGGTCTGTATCACAACGTGTTTTAGGTCTTTATATATTGTTATGCCACTTATATATGAAATCATGCTGGTATTCTAACATTTTATAGGAAATTAGAGTAAATCTGACAGAAGGCCAGCCGTAAACCTCAGGAAAAACGCTAAATCCAGCTGAACGATGCGTGTAAAAAGCCCTGAATTTTGCAGAAATCTCAAAACAGTTGCTAAAAGTCAGATTATTTGGTACATTCTC
>JAIXXV010000018.1 GCA_027490575.1 bacterium
CAACACCCTACACAGGGATAAGGGAGACTACTGTGCAAGCTGTCGAAGTGAATACGAGCGCAAGCGTGAGGCAGACCCAGCTCGCATCGCACACAAACGAATGATGTATGGAGGCAACTATCGCACCCGCAGAGCCAGCATGGTCGCTCAGACCATAGAGAACAATCTTCCTTGTCACATTTGCAAAAAGCATTTCATGACCGAGTCTGACATCACAGCAGATCACCTGATACCAGGAAGCCCAAACTCACCGCTTGCTCCAGCGCACAAGAGCTGCAACTCAAGCAGAGGCAACACACCGCTGTAATTCACAAAGACCCATGCCCCTAGGAGGGCACACAAGGCTCTTACACGCTGTAAACGCTTGCAGTCAAGCAATCACCCATTCCGTTACCTAATCGTGACACTACGCTACCCCCCGCCCCTAGCTACGGGGGTGGGTGCGTTCTCCCGACACTACATACAGGCAAGACCCCGACCACACTTTTGCACACCTGTTGTAGGTTGATTCGTTTTTGTAAACGCTTACAGTTGCTAGGGTTAGACCATGCCTAATCCAAAAGTGCCATCAGAAATCAAAGCCAAGCGAGGAACGCTACGCCCAGAGGACAGAGAGCGAATGGTTGCTGCTCCCAAAGTCGAGGGTGGATACATCGAGCCGTTTCGCCCGTTAGAGTTCGCTGGACTCCAGCTCTGGAAATCAGCAATGATCACAGGCAGCTCTTGGATTGCCAGGAACTCTGACACTCACTTGCTGATGATGACCTGCGAGCAACTTGACCGCCGAGAAGAGATTCGCAGCCTGATTGCCGAAACTCAGGACTGGCATCTTTACAAACAACTCAATGACCTAGAACGCCTGATAGCAGGTAACCTAGGACTCTTAGGATTCACACCATCAGACCGCACTCGACTAGGACTAGCCGAGGTAAAGACTCAGAGCAAGTTTGAGGAACTGATGGCAAGAAAGGAACAGCGATCATCACAGTCGTAATGGGTGCACCATGCTCAGGGAAATCAACCTATGTGCGAGAGCAAGCAAAGGGTGAGGACATCATTGTTGACATGGACAGAATCGCCTTGTCACTTGCCGTAGAGGGCACAGCAGAGTTTGAGTATTCCGAGCGTATCCGTAACATCGCCCGACAAGCCAGACCTGCCATTGTCAAAGGTGCTCTGTTAGCCGCTCAAGGTGAACGCCGCCTCGGTGTCTGGATTATCCACACCGACCCGTCACCACAAGACCGCCAAATGTATCGAGCCATGAACGCTCAGTTTGTAGAACTCGACCCAGGCAAGGATGTCTGTTTTGCAAGGGCAAAAGAAAGACCGCAGCCAAACCGACAGGTGAGCGAAAAGGTTATTGCCGAGTATTACCAGAAGAGGACTAATCGTGTGGCCGCCACAATGGTTGACTCAAGTTCCAACTAAAGCCATCGAGTATGGCGAGGGCGATTTAGTCATTGACTTTGCCGAGGCGTTTGGTGTGATTACCAAGGACAGCATCGCTGGCAAGCAAGGTTCACCGCTGGTTTTGCGTGACTGGCAGAAAGACCTTATCCGTCACATCTACGCAACAGACGGCAATGACGGCTTTAGGCAAAAGCTGTGTCTCGTGGGCATGCCCCGTAAATCCGGCAAGAGTGCCATCATGTCAGTCCTTGCTACCTACGATTTGTATTTCGGCCCTAAAGGTGGTGAGGTCTACTCAATCGCTGCCGAAAAGGAACAGGCTCGCATCGTGTTCGCTGATGCCAAGAAAACCATTGAGGCAAACCCAGAGCTGCTTGAAATGACCAAGATTTATCGAGATGCCATCGAGGTTGTCAGCACGGGTTCGGTTTATCGAGTGCTCTCTGCCGAGTCCTACTCAAAGGAAGGCCTTTCACCGACTGCGGTTTATGCCGATGAGCTCCATGCACACCAGACTCGTGAGCTGTTTGATGTTATGTCGCTTGCTATGGGTGCTCGTGGTAACCAGGCACACATGGTCGCAATCACCACAGCAGGTGTAAAGACAGACCGGACAGGTCAAGACTCAATCGCCTATTCGCTCTACCAATACGGACAACGCTGCTCTCGTGGAGAAGTCTCCGACCCGTCATTCTTCATGGCTTGGTGGGAAGCACCAGCCGAGTCAGATCATCGTGACCCTGAGACTTGGAAGATTGCCAACCCAGGCTTCGGTGACATCTGTGACGCTGCCGATTTCGAGTCTGCCGTCAAGCGAACTCCTGAGCCTGAGTTCAGAACCAAGCGATGCAACCAATGGGTCTCTAGTGCCCTTGGCTGGCTTCCTACTGGCTCTTGGGACTCGTGTGCAGGTGACTTAGACCTAACTGACAAAGACTATGTCATCGGCTTTGACGGCTCGTTTTCCGGTGACTCGACTGTTTTAGTCGGTGCGACCCTAGAGGCTGAGCCGCAGGTGTTTATGATCAAGGCTTGGGAGAAAGACCCGAACATTCACGATGACACTTGGCGAGTGGACATCCTTGAGGTGGAGAACACCATTCGAGAGTTCGTGCGTGACAACCCCAGAGTCAAAGAGATTGTCTGTGACCCTTACCGCTGGCAACGCTCGATGGAAATCCTAGCCGAAGAGGGCTATCCCATTGTTGAGTATCCGAGCACCAACGCTCGCCGCATGGTTCCGGCCTGTGCAAAATTCTTCGATGCCGTAGTCGAGGGCAGACTGAAGCACGATGGCAACCCGATTCTTGCCCGACACCTAGACAACGCTGTTGTGAAGGTTGACAATCTTGGCCCTCGTATCGTCAAAGAGAACCGCAACTCATCACGCAGGATTGACGCTGCTGTCGCTGCTGTGATCGCAGTTGATAGGGCGTTAGCAAGTAGAATAGAAGAAGAAGTCCTGACACCAGGCGTATTTGTATTTTGAGGGATGAAATGGCAACAGCATTACAAGTCGCAGGAGCAGCGGCAATAGTATTCGGGCTAGGGCTAGTTTGGTTACCTCTGGCATTTATCTTTGGCGGTGTCTTTGCCGTCTTGTTCGGTCTTGCCATTGAGAGGCAGAAGTAATGCTCAACAACCTTTTTGAGACTCGTGCGATTAGCTTTCAGACCATCTGGGGCAGCGGTGGAGACATCGAACTCCAAAACAACTCTGGCACTTATGTAACGCAGGACAATGTTTGGAAGCTTGCAGCCATCACAGGTGCAGTCAACCTAATCGCATCCAACATCTCGACCCTGCCAATGGAAGCATGGGTTCGCAGAGACGGACAGAAGCTCTTGATGCGACCAAAGCCGGACTGGGTAAGCCGCCCTGACATCAGCTTTGTTGACCGCACTCCGTTTATCTCGCAGATCATCACCAGCCTCATGCTCGATGGCAACGCCTTCATCCGAGTATTCCGAGACGCTGACGGACTACCAATCAACCTGACGGTATTCAACCCAACAGAGATTGAGGTCAAGAAGAACCCGCTTGGCAGAATCGTTTTCACTCACACCAAGACGGGCGAGACCCTAGGCCAAGACGATGTTCTACACATTGTCGAGAGCCTTATCCAGCCAGGTCAGGTGCGAGGCATCTCTCGTGTCTCGATGCTCAAAGACTCACTAGGTCTAGGCATGGCACTTGAGGCTTATGCTCAGCGTTGGTTCGGACAAGGTGCTTCGGGCAACTACGCCATCACAGTTCCAGGTGCTCTCAACCAAGAGCAAGCAAAGCAGATGGCTGACTCTGTTGACAACAGACATGGCGGCTGGCGTAAGTCCTCAAAGACTATGGTGTTCCACTCCGGTGCAGACATCAAAGACATTGGCATTGACCCTGAGAAGTCTCAGTCAATCGAAGCTCGCAGAATGTTTGTCGAGGATGTTGCAAGGATCTACTCAATCCCAACCCACAAGCTCAGTCTGCCAGGGACTAACACCTACTCAAGCATTGAGCAGACTCAGATTGAGTTTGTCACCGACACACTACGCCCTTACACCGCTCTAATCGAGAACGCCCTATCAACTCTGTTGCAGGTGTATCCAAATGGTCAGGGTGCTTTCCTAGAGTTCAACATGGCTGCCCTACTACGAGGTGACATCAACTCTCGTGCCACCGCTGCCTCTGTTGCAATTCAGGGTGGATGGCTAACCATCAACGATGTGCGACAGGGTGAGGGCTTGTCAAAGATTGACGGTGGCGATGTGCTTCGAGTCCCACTTGCCAATGTGCCGATTGACGCTGCTGATCTAACCGCAACCGACAAGCGAGTTCTAATGGCTCAGCGTTTGATTGTGGTTGGTTTCGACCCTGCCTCAGTCCTATCAGCCCTAGACCTACCAGCAATGACTCACACAGGCGTTCCAAGCGTTCAGTTGCAAGGTGTGGCACAGATTGACCCTAATGATCCACAAGCAGTCTATGAGGCTAAGTAATGCCAATCACTAGCAGTCAAGTATCCGTTGGAACAACAAGAGTCAAGATTGTTGTGGCACAAGCGGGCAATCAGCAGATCATTGTTCACGACCACGACCACAACGGCAGTAATGATGTTTATCTTGGTAACTCAACTGTGACTACCACAACTGGACTTCATGTGCCCAAGACCGAGACAATTCAACTTGATGTTCCAGCAGGTGATGACCTGTGGGCTATCGCAAGCGGCAACTCTGTCGCACTTCATGTGATCGCAGTTAGGCAGAGCTAGTGCCTTATTACATTACCGACAAAGCACAGGATTGCTCAGGCTGGGCAACAATCAAAGAGGATGGCGAAGTCATCGGTTGCCATACCACCAAGCAGGGAGCGATTGACCAGATGGTTGCTGTCTCTATTGCCGAGAACCTAGAGCCAGGTGGAGAGCGTAACGAGTCAGGGCCACCTGCCGTAATCGCTGACATTGACAACACTCTGATCACTTATCAAGGTGTGAAGGTTGACAAGGTTGCAGATTACCTAGACAGCTTTGATGACACCGAAATCATTATCATTACCGCTCGCCTTGCCTCTGAGCGTGACGCAACTGTTGCAGAGCTAGACAACCTAGACATTGACTATGACCAGTTGTTTATGAAGCCGGATACCGACACCGACTCAACCGAGTGGAAAAAGCAGACCGCACAACGCTTGCTAGAAACCTACAATGTCATGGTTGCAGTTGATGACAATGAAGAAATCCGCAACGCCTATCGAGACCTAGGCATTACCGCTATTGCACCAAGCCAAGTCCCAGCATCTTACGATGACGAGGATGAGGAAGAGATGCGAGCAGTTGACATGACACCACCTGCTTACATGAGGGCAGCAGCTCGCAGAGGGCTAGAGTATTACGCAGATGGAAAGGGTGGCGATGGACTGGTTGACCAAACAATCGAAGATGCTCGCCGGATGGCTGCGGGAGAAGTATCAGAGCGTAAGTGGCGGCTTATTGGCCCTTGGATTGCTCGTCACCTGGTGGATTTGGATTCTCCTAGTGCTCAGCCTGATAGCCCTGAGTATCCTTCCGCTGGCGTTGTCGCAATGCTTCTCTGGGGTGCTCCAGCGAATCGCAGAGGTGCTGAGAGGGCTAGGGCTTATGCCGAAGGTGTAGTTGCTAGGCTAGATGCAGAACAAGAACGGAAAGCAAGTATGACCAATCGGGAAACTCGTGACTTTGAGACTCAGTTTGAGATCAGAGAAGAGGGCGATGGCATGACCTTTGTTGGCTATGCCGCAAAGTTTGACCAGCCTTCAGAAAACCTAGGTGGCTTTGTTGAGTATGTTGAGCGTGGTGCTTTCAGCCGCTCGCTCAAGTCTCGCAACGATGTGATGCTGTTGTGGAATCACGATGCAGGTCAGCCACTTGCATCAACCAAATCAGGCACTATGAAGCTAACCGAGGATGACATCGGTTTGCGAGTAGAGGCTCGTCTGCCACAGACCACTCTTGGCAAAGACCTAGCCATCCTTTTGCGTGACGGAATTGTCGGCAAGATGAGTTTTGGCTTCAATGTCATCAAAGACTCTTGGAACGCTGAGGGCAACGAACGCCGCCTGAAGTCCGTTCGCTTGTTCGAGGTTTCAGCGGTTGTTTGGCCGGCCTACACCTCAACCTCAGCCTCTGTGCGTGGTCTTGATAAGGTTGCTCAGCGAGCTTCGGTAGATGCCGATGAGTTGGCTGATGTTATGCTCAAGATTGAGGAAGGTGCAGACCTAACTCCTGACCAGGCAGAGCTAATGAAGTCGGTTGTCGAGCGACTAGCACCTGCCCCAGAGCCAGCAGTTACCGAAGAACCACAACCATCACTTCTTGCTGTCAAGCAGAAGCAACTTGACCTGCTACTGAAAAGGATCTAACACATGGCAAGCAAGACACAAATCAAAGAGACCATTCTCAAGGTTGCAGGAGACCCGATTTCCGGTGTCATCTTCGACCTTGCAGAGGAGTGGGCTGAGGCCATTGTTGCCCTCGATGCTCCACAGACTGCGGCTATTGCTCCAGCCGCAACTAAGGAAACCCGTATAACCAAGCCAGAGGAAGTTCGCTAGACTCTGCCAAGCTTTAGGGTTTCGCCCCGTCACTCTTTTCCCCTTTCTAGTGGCGGGGTTTTCCTTTACCCTGATGTTATAGAATAGAAACAACGCTTGCGTGTCAGCACCAGCGTTTCAGTTCAGAGTCAGCTCGGCTGAAAATTTAATTAACTAATCTAAGGAGAATCATGTCCGAGACCTTTCTAAAGGCACAGACTGAGGCTCGTGCTCGTGCGTGGGAAGCTGCTAAGGCTCTTCTCGACAACGCTGCTGCTGAGAAGCGTGACCTGACTGCTGAAGAGCAGGTTCAGTTTGACCGCATCAACGCAGACCTAGACGAGCGTGCTGCCGCTATTGACAACATTCGCAAGATCGAAGAGCGTGAGGCTAAGGCCGCCGAACTTTCTCGTGGTCTTGAGATTGCAACCCCTAAGTCCGACTCTGACCTACTGCGTGCTATCGCTCGTGGTGAGGTTCGTGGTCACAACTTCGAGGCTCGCACCCTAGTTCCAAACAGCAACCTAGTCCCAACCGGTTTCTTCGACCAGGTTTGGATGCGTGCTCGTGAGGTTGGCCCAATGCTTCGTGTTGGCAACATCCTCAACACCGCATCGGGTGAGGACATTGTGTTCCCAACCCTAACCGCATACAGCTCTGCTGGTCTTGTGGCTGCTGGTGGAACCATTGCCGAGTCTGAGCCAACCTTCAGCTCTGTAACCATCGGATCTTACAAGTATTCTTTCCTCGTGCCTGTGTCCGAGGAACTACTAGTAGATAGCGGGGTCTCGCTAGAGGCTGAATTGGCAAAGGCTGGTGGTAACTCCATCGGTTTCGCCGTCAACACCGCTCTAACCACCGGAACTGGCTCAAGCCAGCCAAACGGTGTTGTGACCGCTGCTTCGTCTGCTGTTACTGGAACTGCTGCTGCTGGTGCTCCAACTGGTGATGACATCATCAACCTTTACTACTCGCTAGACGGTGCTGTGCGTGCAGCTACTAACTTCGCTTTCATGGCGAACGCAACCACCATCTCCAGCATCCGTAAGCTAAAGGACACCACTGGACAATACTTGTTCCAGCCTGCTCTAGCTGCTGGCACTCCAGACACCCTATTGGGCCGCCCACTAGTTGAGAACCCAGCAATGGCTTCTGGAACTTCTGCAAAGTCCATCCTTGCTGGTGACTGGGATGCTTACCGAGTTCGTGTTGCTGGTGGCCTTCAGGTCGCTCAGTCAGCTGACTACCAGTTCAACCTTGGAGTGGTCAACTACCGCTTCCAGATTCGTGTTGACGGTGACTTGCTAGACACCACCGCAATCAAGTTCTACAAGGGTGCAACCGCCTAGTAGATACCTACGCAACAGAGAACCCTCGGCAGAAATGTCGGGGGTTTTCTGCTAAGGTGAAGAAAGAAGAAAGGCAAGAAATGGGCAACCCTAAAAAGCAAGAGCAAATCAACGGCAGCGTGAGTTGGTTCAGTAACGGTATCAACCAACCGACTGGCTATGGACAGCAGTCATGGGAAGTCGTGACTCGTATGAAGCGTCACGGCATAGATGTAGCCTCAATCGCCAACTACGGGCGAGAGGGTGTCAACGGCTTTGTAGAAACACCATTTGGCAAAATCCCTGAATACGCAAGAGGAGTAGACCTTTACAGCAATGACTCTGCTCCGGTGTCTCACGCACACCACATCAGCAAAGACATCACTAAGCCCTCGATGTTTATGACCTTGTTCGATACTTGGGTGCTGACCAATCCTGAGTTCGACAAGATTCCTAAGATCGCAAGCTGGACACCGCTTGACCATGTATCTATGCCACCAGCCGTAAAGAAGTGGTTGGACAAGCCGAATGTGCTACCAATCGCAATGGCTCCATTTGGTGTAGAACAGATGGCAGAAGTGGGCATTGAGTCCACCTACATCCCTCACGCCATTGACACTCACATCTTCAAGCCAACAGAGACAATCGAAGGGCAAATCACTCGCCGCTTTCTAAATGTCAAAGACGATGACTTCTTGATTGTTGTGAACGCAGCCAACAAAGCCAATAAGTCCATCCACCGGAAATCATTTTCCGAGTTGCTAATGGCCTTCAGCGTATTCCGCAAGAAAGTCCCAAATGCTTATCTCTACATCCATACCGAGCCGACAGGCATCTATGGCGGCTTTCACCTGCCACGCCTCGCTGCTGCCTGTGGTCTGCCTATGGATGCTGTGCTATTCCCTAACCCGATTGACTACCGCTTTGGCTTTGAGCGTGAGCACCTAGCTGCAATCTACTCAGCAGCAGATGTTGTCGCTCAGTTGTCTTATGGCGGTGGCTATGAGCTTCCTATCATGGAAGCCCAGGCCTGTGGTAAGCGAGTAATCTCAATCAACTGGACTGCACCAAAAGACCTAGTATCAGAGGATGGCTACCTCGTCAACGGGCAGTTGTTCTGGGATGAGGCTCAGCTTGCTTGGTTCAAGATTCCTCACATCGGCTCAATCACTCAGGCACTTGAGAACGCCTACGATGACACCAGAGCTAACGGATCTCACAGCGAGGTAAGCCGCAAGTTTGCCAAGCAGTTTGATGCTGAGAAGGTCTGGCTTGAGAACTGGTTACCATTCCTCAAGGAACACCTAAAGTGATACCAGTCCTAGGGTTTGCAACCCTCACTCGCTTTGATTTGGCACAGCGGTTGATTGACTCTATTGACCACCCTGTCGAGCATCTGGTTATTGTTGACAACTCAGGCAAGATGGAGTTTGAGCCAAAGGCAAATCCCTTTGTTGTGAACACTTGGATTATTAGAGTGCCTAGCGGTCTTGGTGCTAACGGTGCTTGGAATCTCATTATCAAGTCAACGCCTCACGCACCTTATTGGGTTATCCCAAATGATGACGCTTACTTTGAGGCAGGTGCATTGGCAACCATCGAGGCAGAGGTTGACACAACCAAGTTCAACTTTTTGAACATCAACCCAAAGTGGTCATGTGTTATCCCGACTGAGGAAAGTGTTATGAAGGCAGGCCTTTGGGATGAGGTCTTTCACCCGATTTATTTTGATGACGATGAGTATGAGTGGCGTATGCAAAAACTTGGCGTGGAGTTCCACACCATCAACGCAACAGTCCACCACAACAACAGCTCAACTTTGCAGAGTGGCTTCAGGGCTGCGAATGACCGCACCTTTGCTCGCAACTCAGCAGTATTCAGAAACAAGGTAGTAGCAGAGGACACAGGGATCAGAGGTTGGTCTCTGCAAGTAAGAAGGGAAAACAGATGGGACTAAACATTTTTACGGCTGGCACATTTGACTTGATTCACTCAGGTCATGTCAACTTTTTGCGAGAGTGTGCTCAGCTCGGAGATGTAACTGTTGTGCTCAACACAGATGAGTTCATTGAGCGTTACAAAGGCAAGCCACCAGTCATGTCCTATGACGAGCGGTTTCAGATTCTCAGCGAGTTCAGATGTGTCAAAAACATCTTTCCGAATTGGGCAAATGAGAACTGTGCCGCAGTAGTTGATGACCTACGACCTGACATTGTTGCCATCGGTTCAGACTGGGCTAAGAAAGACTATTACAAGCAGATGGGCTTTGATCAGAACTGGCTTGATGAACGCAACATAAAACTGCTCTACATTCCCTATACTCAGGGCATCAGCACCACAGACATCAAGCGTAGGTTGCAAGGGTAGAATAGAGACATGGCAATCACTAACGGTTACAGCACACTTGCTCAGGTCAAGTCCGCTCTTCGCATCACCGACAATGTTGATGACTCGCTGCTAGAGATGGCGATTGAGTCTGCCTCTCGTGCCATTGACCAATACACCAACCGCATTTTCTACAACGCCGGAACTGCTGTGCGTTACTACGCACCAAGCGATGACTTCAATGTTGACACCGATGATCTCATCAGCCTCACCACCCTCGCAACCATGAGCGATGATGACCAGGTGTATGACACCACTTGGACTGCTACCGACTACCAGCTAGAGCCGCTGAACGGCTTTGCAGACGGCATCACACAGCCTTACAACCACATCAGAGCAGTTGGTGACTACACCTTCCTAACTATCGGCGGTGAGGCTACCATCAAGGTCACAGGTGTTTGGGGCTGGAACGCTGTCCCAATTCAGGTGACTCAGGCTTGTGTGATTCAGGCATCCCGCATCTACAAGCGACTAGACAGCCCACTAGGAATCATCTCCGGTGAGCTTGGCTCAATGCGTGTTGGCTCTCGTATTGACCCAGATGTCGCACAGCTTGTTGACTCGCTACGCAGGATCAGGTTTGCATAGTGGCGAGCATCGCAGAACTCAGAACCGAACTTGCTGCCAATGTCGGCACTATCGCAGGGCTAAGAACCTCTGAGTTTATTCCTGACAATCCAAACCCACCCATCGCCATTGTGCAGTTTGACCGAGCACAGTATCACTTGGACATGAGAAACGGGATGGCAGAATACAACTTTGTTGTGCAGCTAATCGTTGGTCGTGTTGACGAGCGAACCGCACAAAGAAACCTCGATGCTTACTGCTCAAGCACAGGCAGCTCATCTGTCCTGCTTGCGGTAGAATCGAACAGGACACTAAACGGTAAGGCCTTTGACTGTGTAGTGACCGAAATGTCTAGCTATGGCCCTGTCCTAGTAAATGACACAACCTATCTCGGTGCTGAGTTCCAAATCCGAGTGCTTGCAAGCTAATAAGGAGAAATAAATGGCAAAGTTGGTTCTGACCAACGCAGTAGTCAAGATCAACGGAACTGACTACTCCTCAAATGTAAACCAGGTGGAAATCGCTGTTACCTCAGATGAGGTTGACACCACCGCTTTCAGCTCGACTGGTTGGAGAACCGTAACTGGTGGTCTAAAGTCCGGCTCTGTAACCGTATCGCTTCACAACGACTACGCTGCTGCTGCGATTGACTCGGCTCTATGGCCGCTGCTCAACACCCTAGCAACTGTTGTTGTATTGCCTAACGGCACTGCTGCTGCTGCTGGAAACCCAAGCTACACCTTCACCGCTCTAGTCAACAACCTAACCCCAATTTCGGGTTCTGTTGGAGACCTAGCAACCCAGAACCTAACCTGGCCTATCTCTGGTGAAGTAACCAGGGCAACCGCCTAAGAACCCAAAACAGAAAGGGGACTATAAATGAAAATCAAACTAGAGGTTGAATACAACTCTGGTGACAAGGTAGAGGTCATCTGCTCTGCTCCTGACATTGTCAAGTTCGAAGATAAGTTCAACATGGCAATCACTAAGGCTGCACAGGACATGAGACTAACTCACCTGCTGTTCTTGGCTCACTCCGCATTGAGCAGGACAAAGCAGACTGATCTCGACTTTGAGAAATGGACTGAGACTGTCGAAGAAGTTGGCGGCGTAGAAACCCCAAAATCGAAGGGCTAGGTGACAGCTCCCAGCATTGGGAGATTGCCGCCCTAGCCGTTGAGACAGGCATCGCACCAAGCCTCTTACTGCAAGAGTCTGAGCGAATGAGGTTCACAATGGCTCGCTACCTAATCTGGCGAGCACAACAAAGGTAACCACTCCGCAAGGGGTGGTTTTCCTTTTGGTAGACTTGACGGAGAGGTGACGGATGCTAAAAATGCTACTTGTGAACAAGACTGGTCAGCCTTACTCTGTGCAGGACATTCGTGCATTGCAGAAGAAACTCAGAGAAATTGAACCTGAACTACGCAGAGAGTTTTTGCGTGAGGTCAAAGCTATCGGTAAAGAGCCTCAAAAGGCAATTAGAGATGCAATCCCAACCGAGAGCCCTCTAAGTGGTATGAACCCTGCTACCAGGGGTCGCAACGCAACCCTGCAATGGGGCAAGGTAAGTAAGGGAGCAAAGTCTGGCGGAGCTAAGTCAACCACTATCCGCTTCCGCACACAGGCTGGCGGCAAGTCTTTGACCGCAACTCTGCTCGGCATCAGAGTCAACTCAGCGGCTTCATCGGTTGCTGACTACGCAGGGCGATCAGGTCGCTACATTGGCAAAGGTTACAAAGCATCCGGCTACTCAAAGCTTATTCGCCGCACCTATAAAGACGGTTCGCAATCGGTAGGATTCAAAAGAGAAGCAACTGCCAAGGGCGGTCAAGCTTTCATCCAGAATCTAAATGACAAACTAGGCAATAAGCCATCACGCATGGCATGGAAAGCTGTTGAAAAGAGCTTGCCAGCAACATCAAAGTCAATTCAGTTTGTCATTGACAAATGGATTATCAAATACATGAAAGGCTTCTAAATGTCAGCAAATGTAGTCCTGAAATCTATCTGGGATGACAGAGGAATCAAGGCTGCTCAGAAGTCCTTTGGTGCTCTCAGCGGCACTCTAGGCAAAATCGGTGGAGTTCTTGCCACCGCCTTCTCCGTTAGAGCCATTACTAACTTTGCAGGTGACGCTCTCAAGGCTGCCGATGCTGCCAATGTTGCAAACCTAAGACTTGACCAAATCGCTAAGTCCATGAACTTGTTTGGCATTGAGACCAGCATGGTGACGGGTAGGCTCAAGGCTTTCGCTGATCAGCAGATGATGGTTATTGGACAAGATGACGAACTCATCAAGTCCACCCAGGCAAAGCTTCTAACCTTCAAGAACCTAGCACTCACCGCAGATGAGGCTGGTGGTGCGTTTGACCGAGCAACCATCGCTGCCTTTGACCTTGCCGCTGCCGGATTCGGTTCTGCCGAGACCAACGCCCTGCAACTTGGTAAGGCACTACAAGACCCAATCAAGGGACTAACCGCTCTACGCCGAGCAGGTGTAACTTTCACCGAGTCTGAGAAGGCTCGCATCACCCAGTTGGTTGAATCCAACAAGATGCTTGAGGCACAGGATCTAATCCTGACCGCTATCGAACAACAAGTTGGTGGAACGGCTGCCGCAACCGCAACCAGCTCTCAGAAGATGACTGTTGCTCTTGGCGAGGTAACTGAGCAAATCGGTCAGTATCTTCTCCCTGCCTTTGAGGACATTGCAGACACAGGCGTTACTGCAATAACCGAGATGCTTGACCCAACTACTGAAATGGGAACAGAGTTTGCCCAGGCTGCCGCTGCCGCTGGTGTGTTCTTCCAGCAGATCGCAGATGGGTTCGAAGGATTTGCCAATGATGGTGGGTTCAAGATTCTTTTGGATTTCATCGAAACAATCTTCATCGGCTTTAGCCAAATAAACTTTATGATTGGCGATGCTGCCGATACCCTAGCAAAGTTCTTCTCTGCTGACTTTGCAGGTGCAGCAAACAACATCACAACCTTCCTAAGTCGCTACAACACCTTTGTTCAAGACCTGTATGACGAGATTGACAGCAGAGCAAAGAAGTCTGCTGCTGTCGCACAGAACTCAGGCGAGGCAAACCGCTTCAAGAATCTCTACAACCAGTCTGTCTCCGGCACTACCACAGGCGGCGGTGGCGGTAACAAGCCATCAGACGAGGCTGCCAAGCAGTTCTCTAAGGTGCAAAAGGTTATCAAGGCTGCACAAGCAAACATCCTCAAAGCCGAGGAAGCCTACACTCGTGCAAAGTTTGAAATCAACCGAGAGTCAAACGCTCGCATTGAGGCTCTAAACACCGCAGCAGCCAAAGCACAAGTTGACCTGATTGCACAATCGCAGATGCGTATCACCGATGCGTTTAGGGCTGCAACCCAGCTAAGTCTTAGTGATCTATTCACCAGCGAGACCACTCGTGAGCTAGTCACCCAGGTTAAAAAGCTGACTCAGAACCTAACGGTGACCGTAAGCAAGGAAACTGAAAAGACCGCTTACAAGTCCGTAACCGACATCATCAACGGATTGCGTGACCGCCTCACCGCTTCTAAGAATCTGCTCGCTAACGCCTCGAAACTTGCAGGGCTAGGGTTCAAGCAAACCTTTATCGAACAGGTCTTAGAGACTGGCACAGAGACGGGCAACGCCCTTGCAGGAGCAATCCTTGAGGCATCACCTGAAACTCAGTCAGAACTAAAGACCCTATTCGGTGAGCTAGAGGATGTATCTGAGACAGGTGCAGGTTCACTAGCAAAGAGCATCTATGACAAGTTTGGTCTTGCTACTCGTGAGATGAAAGACCAGTCAATCGCAATTCAGGCTGAACTGAATGACGCACTAGAGGCTGAGAACAAACTATTGCTTCAGTCTTTGGCTGACGCTGCGTTTGCCTTCCAGACTCAGATCGCAGACATCAAGACTCAATTCCTACTTGACATCGGTGAGTTTGACGGAGCATTTGCCGGACTAGGCAACACCATCAAGGCTGTTCTGGCAAACCTAGAGAAACTGCTCGGTGCGGGAACAAGTGACATCAAGGCTGCCATTACCGCACCAGGCTCAGGATCAGTTGTCGCAGGTGCAACTGTTACCGAGAGCGTTGCAGTCAAGGACATCAAGAACGCAACCGGAATCATCATTGACGAGCTATCAGATGTCAAGGGAACTGCTGCCTATCTTCAGGCAAGAATCAACGCTGCCAATTCATTCATCAAACTCGCATCCTCTAACGCCGCTCAGGATGCCTCTGCTGCCGCCTCGATTGCTGACTGGACTCGACAGCTCACAAACCTTCAGGGTGCTGCCGCATCAGGCAATGTTGCTGGAACGGTTGTCAACATAAATGTAAAGACCGACAGCACTCAGTCTCAGGCTATGGTTGGAAAGACCATCGGTAAGATTGTGACCAAGTATGTGACCACAGGTGGTCAAGTTCTAGTGAGCGGTAACTAATGCCAGTTCCAATGCCAAAGGTCGAAATTGGCTTTGACATTGTCGGAGCAAACGCACCATTTTTTACTTTGGATGACCCAACCAAAGGAATCCTAGACAACACCAGCTACCCACTAGGTGGTCAGATTTTCTACGATGTGACCGATAGCGTCAAGGGCATCACCACTAGGCGAGGTAAGAACCGTCAGCTTGATGAGTTCGATGCTGGTCTTGCCAATGTCGTGTTCGAGAACAACGACAGAACATTTGACCCTGAGTATGTCAACTCGCCTTACTATGGGCAGATTATTCCTAAGCGTTCAATCAGGATCTCATCTGCTGGCAACAGGATCTTTACTGGAGTTATAGATGACTGGAATCTGAACTACGAGCCAGGTGGCTTTAGCGAGGCATCAGCGGCGGCCTCAGACGCTTTCACCCTGTTCAACACACAAACACTCTCGGCTGGAACTGCAACGGCTCAGCTAAGCGGTGCAAGAATCAACGCCATCTTGGACTTGCCCGATGTCAACTGGCCTCAGCAAGACCGAGACATTGACGCTGGCATTACTCAGCTCGGTGCGGATGTTTTTGCAGAGGACACAAATGTCCTTGCCTATTTGCGAACAGTCTCTAACTCCGAGCCAGGTAACCTGTTTATCAACAAGGTCGGTCATGTTACCTTTACTGACAGAAACCCAAACTCAGGCAATAAGGTCATTGGCTTTGCAGACGATGGCACAGGAATTCCGTATCAGGGAATGAAGGTTGTCTACGGATCAGAGTTGCTATACAACGAGATTGTGCTTGGCTCGCAGTTTGCCGGAACTGTGACTGCAACTGACCCACAATCTATTGACGAGTATGGTGTTCTGAACCTGACTCAAAATGACCTGTTGGTGTCTAGCCCAACAGTTCTTGAACAGCTTGCCGCATACTACGCAATCAAATACTCTCAACCTGAATACCGCTTTGAGTCAATAGATGTTGTTCTCGATGATTTAGGCGATACAGAGCAGCAAGAAATCCTAGCTCTTGAGATTGGTGACTTTGTTACTGTCAAGTTCACACCAAACGGAATCCCACCTTCAATCCGCAAGGTTGCAGAAATTATCCGTATTGACCACGACATCACTCCAGAGGCTCACATTGTCTCTCTAGGCTTCTCAACAACCGAAGGTGCTTTCTGGACTCTCTCAGACATCATCTTTGGTAGACTATCCACAGGCAATGTATTGGGATTCTAAGGTGATTCATGGGACTAGGTAGAAAAGTTTTTGCGGCTGGTGATGTCCTAGCAGCGGCAGACCTAAATGGTTACTTGATGGAACAATCCGTCATGAACTTTGCCAACGCAACAGACAGAACCAACAACATTGGAACTGCAACCGCTGGCATGGTAACTACCCTCGGCGGAACTGCAATGGACATTTTCAATGGCTCAACATGGCAATCGGTGTATCCGCCTGTCATAACCTCATTGGCAGGTAGCGTCATTCAAAACGGTGGAACTGCCATCACCGCCTCGATGACTGCAACCTCAGCACTTGAGAACGGCACTATCTGGGTCAACACCACAGATCCTGTGACTATTACTATTCCTGATGTTCTCAATACTTGGGACACCATCACCATCCACCGCAACGCTGGCGGAACTGTCAGCATCGCCGCTGGAACTGGTGTGACCTCATGGGCTGGTGCTGGGACTGCTGGGACTGGCGTGGTATTCAAGATTGACCAGACCTATCGGGCTGCTGGTATTCAGAAGGTTGCTGCTAACAGCTACCGAGTAGTTGGAAGGATTGTTGCCTAATGTCAGGTTGGACTCAATGGGGCATCGGTGAGGTCGTAGAGGCCGCTGATTTTCAGAACTACATTCAAGACCAAGTTGTCCAGACTTACGCTGGCACAGCCGCTCGTGCCGCATCGCTAGGCACATTCGTATCAGAGGGCATGGTCAGCTACCTAGCAGACACCAACACCCTTCAGTTCTACAATGGCACAGCTTGGGAGAATGTCAGCTCACCTGGTGACATCACCGCTGTAACCGCTGGAACCGCTTTGACTGGTGGTGGCTCATCGGGCGATGTAACTCTAAATGTGAACCTAGCCGCTGTTGGCTCTGCTGTCCTAGCCTCACCAAACATCTCTGGAACTGCGGTAATCGCTGCCGGAACTGTAACTGGCAACCTTGTTGTCGGTGGAGATCTGAAAGATGTCGGCTGGACTACGCTTCGAGCTCTTGCAACTGACGCATCAGGCAACGCTGTTACCTCTGCTGTAACCTCAACCGAGCTTGGCTTCGTCTCAGGTGTGACCTCTGCTATTCAGACTCAGATCAACGGCAGGGTATCTGCGACCAACGGCTCTGTCACTACCGCTGCGGTAGGCTCTGCTGTTGTCAGGAACATCATTCTGGGAACTGCAACACCAGGAACGGCTGTCGGTATGGATGGCGATGTATTCCTTGTTTACACACCATAAGGGGAAATTGTGCCAGGCAATGTAAAGGTTTCGAGTTCTTGGAAAACAGTTGCCGCTATGCACACTCGTGTTGGCGGATCTTGGAAGAATGTCACCGAGGGCTATACCAAAATCAGCGGAGCTTGGAAGCAGTTTTTCTCATCAAACGCTTTGGTTGTTGACCACCTTGTCATCGCTGGCGGTGGTGGTGGCGGTTCAGACCAGGGCGGTGGCGGCGGTGCTGGCGGATACCGCACATCTGCTGGAACATCAGGCGGCGGTAGTGCTGCTGAATCCAGAGTTACTGTTGCCGTAGCCACAAATTACACAGTTACCGTTGGTGCTGGCGGAACTGGAATGACAGCAAACTCAGGTTCTACTGGAACTAGCGGAAACAACTCAGTATTTGCAACTGTGACTTCTACTGGTGGTGGTCGTGGTGGTTCGGGTGGAACAAACAACGCACAGACTGGTGGTTCTGGTGGCGGCGGTGGAGCTCAGACGGTTGCTGGTTCTGGTGCTGCTGGAACTGCAAATCAAGGTTTTGCTGGCGGTAATGCTTCAGGCACTTTTGCTAGTGCAGGTGGCGGCGGCGGTGCAGCCGAAGTTGGAAATGCTGACGGACAGCGTGAAGGTGGCGATGGAGTTGCCTCAACAATCACAGGCTCGTCTGTAAGTTACGCAGGTGGTGGTGCTGGTGGTTCATCTAACGGATCAACTGTCGCTGGTGCAACTGGCGGCGGTGGTTCGGGAACTGGTGGCAATACGACTGGTGGTGCTGGAACTGCTAACACAGGCGGTGGAGGAGGCGGTGGCGGTTCTACGCCAGGTGTCGGCAACGGTGCGGGTGGTGCAGGCGGCTCTGGTGTAGTCATTCTCAGCTACCCATCAACCTTTGACATCCGCAACGGTGCAGGTCTGACTTACACAACCTCTGTTGTAGGTAGCAACAAAGTCACAGTATTCACAGCAGGAACAGGAAACATTCAGTTTGCATCTGCCGTCAACTCTTCATTAGTTCTGCTAGAGACTGTAACCCTAACCTCTGCTCAGGCATCGGTTGAGTTCACCGATCTAAACACCAAGTATGGAAGCACCTATCAGCACTTGCAAATTCGTATGGCAGCAAGGTGCGGTGCAGCGGCAAACCTAAAGATTCAATACAACGGCGATACTGCTGGCAACTACTCTTTCCACTACCTTGAGGGAACAGGCTCAAGCGTTATCTCTGGTGCTGGCACATCTCAATCAAGCGGTGACTTGGGTGTCGCTGTCGCAGAATCCAATGTGTTCTCAGGATTTATTGTGGACATCCTTGATCCTTTTGAAACCACCAAATTCAAAACTGGTCGTAGCTTCTACGGTGCAGCAACAGCAGGTTCAAAGTGGATGGGAATTATGTCTCACAACTGGAGAAGCACATCGGCTGTGACTAGCATCAAATTAGCCGCTGGAGCACAGAGTTACCAGACTGGAACTAGAATCGCTATCTACGGATTAAGGAATAGCTGATGTCATACATCCCTTTGGCAACAGTCACGCTTGCAAGCAACAGCACAAGCGTCACATTCTCCAGCATCCCAGGCATCTTCAAAGATGTTGTCTTAGTTGGTAACTGGCAAAACAGCTCTACATCATCTGCTGGCAGGTTGCAGGTCAATAGCGATACCGGCTCAAACTACAACGGTGTGTGGATGACTGGAACTGGTAGCTCGGCAGGTAGCGGATCTGAGGCATCACAAACTTCTGCTCGTATCGCAGGTGCCAGCGTAGGCCCTGACAACGCATACACAAACATGGTAACCATCACATTCCTTGACTACGCCGCAACAGACAAGCACAAGACAATCCTCAGCAGGTTTGGCACAGCTAACAGGGAAACGCAAGCAACCGCATCTCGCTGGGCTTCAACAAGTGCGATAACCTCAATTCGGTTCTTTGACATCTTGGGACAGACCTTCCAAGCTGGGGCTACATTCAGTCTGTATGGGGTGGCATAAATGACAATGACTTTGATTCAGCACATTGAGCTAGGGTCAGCTCAGGCGAACATCACATTAAGCTCAATACCTCAGACCTATACCGACCTCTATCTGTTGTTTTCTGGCAGGGTCAGCGTGACTGATGGTGGACTAAGACTTAGGGTAAATGGCTCAACGGCTAATCTATCCACTCGGCTTTTATACGGCAACGGATCAAGTGCGACCTCCGCAACTGACACAACTTACATTGGAACCGTCTCTGACTCAAATACAACTGCAAACACTTTTGGCAACGGCAGCCTTTATTTTCCAAATTATGCATCATCTACTGCCAAATCTTTTAGCGGTGAAATTGTCCATGAGAACAATGCCACATCAGCAGTTCAATGGGTTACTGCTGGCCTCTACAATTCATCAACAGCAATCACTTCGCTAGAGCTTTTCAATGCTGGGAGTGGTAACTTTGTTCAGTATTCAAGTGCCACTTTGTATGGCATCCTCAAAGGCACTTCAAACGGCGTGACCGTTAGCTAACAGAAAGAAAACAAATGACTGAAATCATCACCAAGCTAATCGTGGACTGCACCACAGGCGAGCAGACCATTGTGCCTCTGACCGAAGAAGAGCTGGCAGAGCGTGAAGCAATGCGATTCCAGGCTGAAGCAGATCGGGCTCAGCGTGAGGCAGACGAACTAGCCAAGGCAGAAGCCAAGGCATCGGCACAGGCAAAGCTGGCAGCACTCGGTTTGACTGAGGCTGAGATTGCAGCTCTGGGTGCATAGTGGCACACTACGCTTTCCTAGACGATAACAGCATCGTCACCGAGGTCATCACCGGTATTGACGAGACCGAGCTAATTGAGGGTAAAGACCCTGAGACTTGGTATGGCGAGTTCAGAGGGCAGACCTGCAAGCGAACCAGCTATTCTGGCAGCTACCGCAAGAACTACGCAGGTGTGGGTTACAGGTATGACGAAGAACTAGATGCCTTCATCGCACCTCAGCCGTTTGCCTCGTGGGTTCTGGACAAGGACTGCAAGTGGCAAGCTCCGGTTCCATACCCTACCGACAATTTGATTTACAAGTGGGATGAGTCAGCCGGAGACTGGACACCAGCGGAGTTTGGAAACTAATGAGTTTAGACATTTGGCTACTAGAGCAGGAAGAGGCAGCGCCAGGGCCGACTCCTACGCCCACGCCTACGCCTACACCTACCCCAACGCCCACTCCGACTCCAACTCCGACTCCAACTCCCACGCCTACTCCAACACCGACCCCGACTCCTACGCCCACGCCTACGCCTGAGCCTCTACGCCGATGCACCGCGTTGGATGTTAGCTTTGGCTGTTTCTCAACTTCATGTTGTGTTGGAAGCGGCTGTTCTAGCGGTGCAACTTGTCCAACTGCAAACTGCTCAACCTCTGGTTGGTGCACCTAAAAAGGAGTAGGCTACTCTCATGCCACTAACTGACATTGACATTGAGTTTGTTTACAACGGCGAGCCAGGCACAGCCTTGGTTTGGGTTATTGACCAAGAGTGTCTATACGATCTGCCACTATCTATGGAACACGCTCAGGCTTTCCTAGATGCTGACGAGGTTGTTGACATCTCTGCTGACTACCCTGAACACGATGGCATCACCGTTCGCTTGCTAAAAGCCGGCGAGACTTTGCTGGAGCTATCTACCACCGAGTATTTTGCCGCCATTCTTTTGAGCGACCATCAAGTTGTCAAGCTGGCAGACTACCCTTACGGTAGGTATGTGGAGTCACCTTACGCCACCTTTGATGGCGAGAAGTTTCACATCACAAACAGAGATGTGTCAGGGCTGTGGCCTTGGCTAAAAGGGGAAAATAATGTCAGCGTGGCAGAAGTATAAAGACAAAAACGGGTCAACACCTCTTGACCTACTCAACCCAAAGTCAGAGCGAGCAACTGACGAACTAGCCGCAGAGCGTCTAGAGGTTTGCAAGGCTTGTCCTGATGTCATCCCTGTTGTCAACCAATGCAAGCGATGTGGTTGCTTCATGGATCTCAAGACCAAGCTTAAGATTTCCAAGTGTCCTATCGGCAAATGGTAAACCGCATCTTCATTAGCATTGCCTCTTATAGAGACCCTGACCTTATCAACACAGTCAAGAGTGCTCATGAGAACGCTGCCTATCCCAACAACCTAATCTTCTCGGTGTTCTCTCAAGCTGAGGAATCAGAGCATCCTGACTTGAGCTTTGTGCCTAACCTGAGATACGAGAAGGCACATTGGTCAGAGAGCCTTGGGGCTTGCTGGGCTAGAGAGCGAGCAAACCGCAATCTAGAGGGCGATTACTTCTTACAGATTGACTCTCACTCACGCTTCTTGCCTGGCTGGGACAAGTTGCTTGTGCTGGCTTACAAGCGAGCACAGACATTCTGGGGCAACCGCATCTTCTTCACGAACTACCCTGACCCTTTTGAGCTTGACCACTCCGGCAATCCTGAGTTTTTTGCTCAGGCTGCTTTCTTCAAACTCAATGCCTATTGGCATGATGCCTCAAACATGGTGCAAGGTGAGTGGGCAGATGTGATTGACACCGCCAACGGTGATGAGCAATACTTCATGTCTGCCAATTCCATGTTTGCAGAGGTAAAACTCATGCAAGAGATTCCCTATGATCCTGAGCTTTACTTCACAGGGGAAGAGCCATCGCTGGCACTTAGGGCATACACCAGAGGCATCAGACTTATCAGCCCGACCATCAAGTTCATGTTTACCAACTACAACCGACCTAACTCTAAGCGTAGGTTACATTGGGAAGATCACCCACAATGGCATGACTTGAACCGCAAGTCTTACGAGCGGCTAAAGCTAATCATGTCAGGCGATACCTCACTTGGTAAATACGGCATTGGCTCTAAGTATCTGTTTCAGCAATACCAAAAGGTAACGGGCATCAACCTTGGTGATAAGGTCGCTCAAATACAGTAGGCACACATGAGGTAAAATAAACTCATGCCTGAACCAACTCGCCCTAACTCCTCAAACGCTTTGCTTGTCCAAATCATTACGGACATTGCAGAGATCAAAGCAGTCGTAAGAAATTACGCAGACCTAGAGACTAGGGTTCGAGAACTTGAGAAGGCTCGCTGGCAGTCAGCGTGGATTACCGCGTTTGCATCTGCAAGCTTGACCGCAATGGCAGTCATTATTGTCAATCAGGTTGTCTCATGAGATTTCCATTTGAGCCTAAGTTCATCACAGGTCGGTTTGGCACTCTAAGCGAGTTCCGCAAGAAGAACGGTATGCAACCGCACAGCGGCGTTGACTGGGCAAGACCAGAGGGAACTCCAATCCCTGCAATCGCGAACGGCACTATTGTCCTGCAACAGTTCAGCCAGGTGCTAGGCAATGTCTCGGTGCTACGAGTCATGGACAAGCAGGGAAAGCTTTGGTATGTCGGATTCTGCCACCTAAAGGCTGAAGGTCATGGCGTAGGCACAAAGGTTCAAGAGGGTGACACTATCGGCTTTGTTGGAAACACCGGTAGCGCCTCATCGGGGAGCCATCTTCATCTCACCGTCAGCAAAGAACTCAAGGGCGTATTCGGCCCAACCAGCGTAAAGATTGACCCCATTCAATTCATAAAGGACAACAAGTGAAAGAAACCATAAAGCAACTACTGATCCGCTCAGTTGGTCTTATCCTTGCAACCTTCTTTGGTGGCACAGCAGTCGGAGCGGTTGCCGGCTCATGGTGGATGGGTTCCCTCATAGGCGTTGGCTCTGCCTTTGCCGTAGTTCTAACAACCATCGGTGTTGCAGTTGCTTGGAAAGGTAGCCTTGAGGTCAGCGATCTCCAGAACGCGTTTAGAGCTGCTGTTGCTAAGTCCGACAGCGAGGCTGTTGAGGATGCCCTAAAGGTAACTCAGGATGGCAACTTTGACTTTGACGATGTTGTCTATGATGGCGATGATGACCTGTATGACGATGAGCCTGATACTGTAAAGTAATACAGAGCAACCACTTCAGAGATGAAGCCCCCCAGTAGAGAAAGTCTGCTGGGGTTATCTCTTTTCCTTGAGCCTGAAATTCTTTACGCGGTCTGCTGATCTAGCCAAAGCCGTTTCAACAGATGTCTTGCCTTTGCGGATCTCATCCCTTTGGTTAGGTGTCAGACCGCCCCAGATGCCGTAAGCCTCATCTGCCACCAGAGCATACTTAGCACACAGTAACTGGACAGGACATTCGCTACAAATCTTCTTGGCTTGGCGTAACTCGTAGGATTCGCCACCTGCCTCTGGAAACCAAAGCTCTCCGTCAATCTCTTGACAGACCGGTGCTCCATGCTTTCTAATGCCATCAGCCAGGGCTGTAAATGCTTGCTCAACTTTCATAAAGCAAACGATAATGCTCGTTTATTGCAACTGTCAAATCCGCTCTGACGGCAGCGACCCACCCCAAATGCCATGCTTCTGATTCGACTCTAAGGCGTAGTCAAAACACGCATCTTTTACGGGGCAAGCTCTGCATCCCTTGATTGCCTCTGTGGTTGCAAGCTCACGCGTCTTGGGATCTTCGATGTCCTCTGGAAACCAATACTCAGGCTTCCACTCGCAAGGCACTTTATTGCCATTGCGTTGAATAGCAGCTAGGAGTGCGAGGTAATCGCTACTCAATACGCCAAAATGTCGGAGGGTCATCGTAAAGTAACACTATCTAAGAAAGAGGACACATGGAACTTCACGCACCAGCAGATTTCAACGGAGCAAAGCTAGTCGGAGTCTTTGAATCAGGCACTAGCGACTGGCACGAGGCTAGGGCATACAGCCTTGGTGGTTCAGAGATCGGCACAATCATGGGGCTAAACCCTTGGGAGTCTGCCTATGCACTCTGGGCAAAGAAAACAGGCAAGATTGAGAATCCTCCGCTGACCAACTGGGCTGTGCGATTTGGGCAAGCCTTTGAAGAGCCAATCCTAAAGCTCTGGGCAGAGGAGCACCCTGAGTATGAAGTGTTTGTGACCGGCACTTACCAAGACTGCGACAATCCTTGGCTACACGCTAACCCTGACGCACTTGCTAAGCACAAAGAAACAGGTGAATGGCTAGTGGTTGAGGTAAAGACTGCTCGCACATCCTTTGAGTCCCTGCCGCCTACCTACGAGGCACAGGTTCGCCACTACATGATGGTGATGAAAATTCAGCGATCAGTTGTGGTCGCTGTTGCTGGAATGACTTGGCAAGAGTTCTGGGTTGAGCGTGACGAGTTCACCGAGCAAGTTCAGCTTGACCAGGCTAAGCGGTTCATGTCACACATCACCAATGACACCAAGCCTGACTATGACGGGGCTGAGTCAACTTATGAGGTCATCCGCAAACTGCACCCGTTGATTGACGATACCGAGATTGAGATTGACGGACTGCACCAGCTCATTCTTGCTCAGCAGGAGTTCGATGCAGCAGAGGCAAAGTTCTTCAAGATGAAGTCTTGGGTGTTAGATCTGATGGGCAATGCAAAACACGCCTACATTGTTGCAGATGGACAACAAATTAGACTAGCCTCAAGACAGGCTCGCAGAGACGGTGTGCCATTCCTAGTAGTCAAGAAGGGAAAATAATGCAGGTGTTTTTAGGTGACCAGGTAACGCTGCTCAATGATAGAGGTGACGAGGAAAGCCCGACATTCATCACAGGGCAGGTCAAGGGCATTGTCCTGAACGAGAACAAGCAAGTTGAGCGAGTGTATCTGCACAACCTCACCGAGTCGCTGTGGATGTCAGATGGCTGGAGATTCGTTGACGAGGAGGTCGCTGAAGATGATTGAGCTACTGCTAAGCATTGCGGTTGTTGGTCTTGCCGGTTATGTGGTTTGGCTGCACCGAACTCTGGAGAGCATACGCAAGGGAGCACTTGGGCTAGTGCAAATTTTGAGTAACATGACAAACTTGATTGCCGAACAGAGCAAAATAAACCACTCTCAGCAGCTCTTGAATGATGCCATCTCTACCAACCTTGAGATTCTAGGCGTTCACACCAAGCTAATTGAGCCTGACATCGCTTATGAGGCATCCGCCTTCCTAGCGTGGTATAACAACAGAAAGAAAGATGGCAAGTAAATGGCACGATTCAACTTGGATGACTACGAGACCGTAGAGTCACGCATCAAGCGATTCACCGAGGCGTATCCTGACGGCAGGATAACTACCGACTGGGCAAACGAGTTTGCTGATTTTCCAGACAAAGCCAGGTGGGTTGTAAAGGCAAAGGTGTTTCTATCTGCCGGCGATCAGGCAAACGGCTTGGTCAAGGCAACGGGTTACGCATCAGAGACTGATGGCACAGGTGGTGCAAACAATGTTGATGCTCTTGCTAACTGCGAGACCTCAGCAATTGGGCGAGCACTTGCAAACATGGGCATGAGCGGCAACAAGCGAGCCAGCCGCGAAGAGATGCAAAAGGTTCAGGCTGTTGCAGACCACGCAACACTTGACTGGATGGCAAAGCTTGAGGAGCTAAACACAAAGACTGAGCTAAAGGCACTTTACGCCGAGGCACTACGCAACCAAGCTCCAAAGCAGGTGCTGGATGAAATCACAGCCAAGGGCAAGACGGCAAAGTGAACCCGACAGACATTCAGAAGCAGCTCTCTGAACTGATCACTGAGAACCAAAAGGGAGCAACTTCTCTGTTTGAGGCAGAGCGGTTGCTTGCAGAGGCAGAATACGAACTAGACACAACCGAGCAGAAGGCGTTTATACGGGCTGAGGGAACGGTTAGAGACAGAGAGGCACTATCACGCCTAGAAGCGGCTGAGAAACGCTTACAGCGGGATTTGAGACGGGCTGAGTTCAATCGAGTCAAGGTCAAAATCAAAGCTATTGAGACCGGAATCATGGCACTTGCTACACAGGCAAAGCTCACGCAAGCCGAGGCTAGACTTTGATGCATGAAGAACAGCGACCTAAAGAAACTCAGAGACAGAGATTATTGGTGCTGGCATTGTGGGACTGAAGCAACCCTTGTGCCTCATCACCGAGCTAACAGAGGGCATGGCGGATCTAAAGCCCTCGACACCTTACGCAATGTCATCCTTGTCTGCGCTCAGTTCAACTCTGAGATGGAGAGCGATGCAGCGGTGGCAGCTTGGGCAAGAGACCTCGGTCTCAAACTGAGTCGCTACGCCTCGCCAACAGCGGCGGTTTTTGACAACTGGGCTAAGAAGTGGTATCTATTAGACGAGAAGGGAAACAAGTTCGAAACCGAACCACCCTCTTACCTTATCTGAAAGGGAAATTAGATGGACTTGGAGCAACTGGCAAAGACTATGCGAGAGCGAGCTTTGCTGATAGAAGGCGATGACAGCCTGAGCGAGACACTAGCCGTAGATGCAGTCAAGGTTGCAAAGGCAAAAGAGCAAAAGCGCAAGCAGGTTGAGAACCTGAAGAAGCTTTATTTCAACGCTGGTCGTTGGGTTGGTGGGGCTAGAGATCAGACTGCTCGTGAGGCGTTTATCAAAATGAAAGAGCGTGAGGTGTAAGTGATAGAATTAGAAGAAACCCAGGCGGTGCGTCAACACCCCTGGGCATGGTCAGACTGAAAAGGAGTCCAACATGGATAATTCTAAACCCTGTAAGAAGTGTCAACGCTTACTTCCTCTCACAGATTTTCACAAAAACTCAAACATCTCTGATGGTCACAAAAATAGCTGTAAAGCTTGTGAATCAAGATTGTATGCGGAGTATCGGGCAAAAAAACCACGCAATGTAACTGTCGAGCAACAGCAAAAATGGAATCAAGCTCGTAAGGAAAAATACTCTGAATTAGAGCTACGCTCGATCAAGAGGATTTATTATCAAAACAACAAGCCTCAGTTTCGAGAGTCAAGAAAAAGGTATCTAGCAAAAAACCCAGGTCTAAACGCTGCCTATGTAAGAAAATACGAGGCAATAAAAAGAGGCAACGGTGTATTTCTGGTAACTAAAAAAGAAATAGCAAATTTGGTGCAAGGATGCTGTTTTTATTGCAAATGCAATTCGACTAAATTGACATTGGATCATGTGATTCCGCTGTCAAGAGGTGGAACTCATAGCATTGGGAATTTAGTTGGAGCTTGCGGTTCTTGCAATTCCAGCAAAGGCAACAAGTTTATTACTGAATGGAAAAGGGAGAAAAATAATGCCGCTTATTAGGGGACACCACTCATTTGATGACCACTTTACTCAGATACCAAACGACTGGCTGCGAGATTCTAGGCTCAGCCTAAAGTCCATCGGACTATTAGCCCAGCTTATGAGCCACGCACCAGGCTGGAACATGAGCATCAGATCTCTTGCTAAGGCCAATGGCACAGGTATTGACACCATAAAGTCTGCTGTGCTGGAGCTGGAGCATTGCGGCTATCTGAAGCGAGGCGAAAAGCAGAAGCAAAATGACGATGGCACATTTGCCGATTATGTCTGGACTACTGCTGACCCGTTCCAAAATCCCGTCACGGCAGAATCCCGTCACGGCAGAACTGAACACAAAGAAGAACATTCTTTATTAGAAGAACAAGTAACTAAGAATAACGAGAGAACTATTGCGGTAGATGATCTCTTCAATGAGTTCTATGCTCTTTATCCACGCAAGATTGACCCTCGTGATGCTCTAAAGGCCTTCAAGTCAGCTCTGAAGCGAGCTAGTTTTGAGGACATACTTGCAGGAGTTATTAGATACGCCGAGGCTCAAAAGGATAAAGAAAAGCAATACCTAAAGTATCCAGCCTCATGGCTAAGGGCAGACGCTTGGGAAAGCCACTATGAGCCAGCAGCCGATTCAGTTGCGGCTGAAAGAAGCACACAACGCCGAGAGCGTGAACTGCAACGGTCAAACGAGTATCTGGCAGAGATCAGAGAACAAGAGAAACAAGCGGCCGCCCCGAAGCTGTGTCAGCATGGCAAGAACCTCGCCCTTTGCGTTCCCTGTTCCAAATCACTAGGCTAATCTCATGCCAGAACAAAAATGTCTGCGGTGCGGAATAGGGTGGGAAGTCCACTCTGCTCGCAAGGCAAACGACTACTGCGAAAGTTGCAGAGTCAAAAGAGCAACAAAGGTCAACAACTGCTTACCTTGGCATGGCAGGTTTGCAGCAGACCAAGTAACACCAATCCATGATGATGGTTCTGCGGTCATGCCAGGCAATAGAACCTGCGGTCACCTAGACTGCGTAAACAGAGAACACCTAGAAAGGGTATGAAATGGCAACAATCACTATCGAAAACGGCAAGGTCTCAAGGATAATCGAGGGTTACGGCTTCGAGGTAACTGAGATTCGCACCGTCAAGGGTGAAGAATACAAGTCCTACTACACCGTCTGGAACAGGGATGTCAAAGTCAGCCTCGGTGACATCGTTACCGTTGAGGGTGACTACTCAGCAAAGATTGACACCTACACCGATAAGACCAACACTCCACGCACCAAGGTATCAGTCAGCGTGAACAACGCTGAAGTGATGCTGGCAGACGCTCCGTTCTAATGGAAATCCGCATCTATGGTGACCCTGCACCGCAAGGCTCTAAAAGAGTGTTCAACGGGCGAATCGTAGAGGCATCAGGCAACAAGCTCAAGATTTGGCGTAAAGCGATAGCAGCCGCTTGCCAGAACCTAGTGACCGAAGAACATTCGCTGCTGTTAGGGCCAGTCAGGGTTGAGGTGGAGTTCTATCTGCCTCGCCCTGCCTCGGTCACAATCAAGAAGCGAGCTCTGCCAATAGTGCCACCCGACTTGGACAAATTGCTCCGGGGATTGCTTGACGGTATCGGTCAAAGCGAGGTTATCTGGGGCGATGACTCCCAAGTCGTGCAGATAGAAGCTGTCAAGCTCTACGCCGATGACACCGAGACTGGTGCGACAGTCACAATTTACGCTTTGTAACAGTTTGGTAACACTCGCAAAAATGTGCTTGCCCTAGTGTCTGATCTGTCATAACCTATTGGTGTTCAGAAGAAAGGGAAATCAAATGAACACTCGCACTCAAGACGCAACTCTTGTCACCATTGTCACCCTTGTCGGGTTGGCAATGATTTTTGACCTACACCGCACATTCCTCGCTTGGGCTTGGCCCATTTTGACCGCTTACACCGATTGGCTGTTCTCGTGATAGGCGAACTCAAGGACTTGACCTTAGATGAGCTTTATGCCATCTATCAGCACACAACGCAGCACCGCGAGCAAGCAGTTCTGCTCGAAGATCCAGAAGCCGAGCACAATGCGGTTTGGCTTATCCAACAGGTGAGACAAGAACTAAGGAGCAGACTGTGAAAATCACCGAACTAAAGAGCAAGCTAGATTTCTATGCTGACGCTCTGTATCAGAAGGGCTATGACCTCGGCTTTGAGAGCTTGCTAGAGGACTTTGAGCAGATAGCCGACTCATGGCACAACAACGGCTTTACAGCACCAGCAGAGATGCTAAGACTGGAACTAAGAAAACTAAGGAGTGAGAAATGAAACTACTGAACTGGATTCACCGCAACATTGCAGAGCTGCTGTTTGCCAGGATTCTCGATGAGGATTACTGGATGGGCATTAGGCATGGCAGAGTGACAGGACTCAAGCAGGACATCCTCTACCTAGAGAACATCCTTGCAGGGGAAAACAAGACCAATGCAAAGGGCTTGCAGGTTGCCATTGACGCACTAAGAAAGATGGACAAATGATGAAGATTACTGTTTGGGAGTTGCCTAACTGTGTGCAATGCAATCAAACCAAGAAAGAATTTGACAAGCGCGGCATCATTTACACGGCTCGCAAGTTGACCCCAAAGGTCGTTGATCGCTTTCTAGCCATTGGCTTTACCGCTGCACCGATTGTTGAGACCGATGACCGCCGATGGGCAGGATTCCGACTAGACAAGATCAAGAGCCTAGACAATCACCTCAAGTTTGAGCGTATGCGCGGTGTCAATGTGCCGTTAGTGCCAATGGTTCAGGTTGCAGATGAGGTGGCAGAGTGAGCGACCTACAAGATGTCATTGCAACTAACGCAATCAGGGCCTACAACGAGGGCTTTGCTCGCGGGATAGTTGCAGAACGCGAGCGAGTCATTGAATTGCTGAAGCTAAATCAAATTGACACCAGCAAAAGTGCAATGTCTCAGGCTAGTCAAATAGTCTGGAATGAATTGCGCTTGTTACTAGCAGAGCTAATAAAGAAAGATACAGAATGAGCGTTCAGAACTGGCACAAAGCAAACTATCGTCAGGCGATTGACCTGCTGAAAGATGACAAACTGGTCTGGTCGGGTGACATGGAGCAGATTAGAAAGCTCTTGGCAGATGTCTTTGATGAGCATCTAATTGAGAGCAACTTCAGCTTCAGCACTCTAAACTATCTAGCAGAGAAACTGCTTGAGGAAGAGAACGACCTAACGGTCTAGGGGTAATGATGCTAGAGGATCTGATACCACCAGGCAGAACCTATGCTTGCAAAGTTCGCACAGTTGCAGAGGGACTAGAACCAAAAGATAAAGACATCCTGATTGCAGCCGTCAACAACCCAGACTGGAACTTCAAGACTCTCAGCAACGAGCTTGCCAAGCGTGGCATCACAATCGTTGACACAGGCATCGCCAAACACAGACGCAAGCAATGCGCTTGCTTTAGGAACTGATGCTAGAGAACCTAGAACCAGCGCCAAAGATAGAGGCAGCACCTAACTTCAGGCCAGGCATTGAATTTGACGGCACAGAGGGCGTAGCCACTACAGCAGGTCTCAAGGCAAAGCCTGACTTTAATGAGTTCCTGCTTGACGCTGGGTTCAACCCTGATGACATTGAGATTGTCGGCACACCGAGAACTAGCCGATGGCAACAGCGTGAGGGCGGCGATTGGCTGACTGCTTATCGGTTCACATTCCGCAAGCGCAACCCTGACATCAACCTCACAGCGTTACTAGCAGAGGCAAGAAGAGCCAAGCCGATTACCCCTAAAGGCGGTCAGGGCAAGGCCCTCATTGTCTGTCCTGCTGATCTACAAGTCGGCAAGGTAGGCAGCAGAGGTAACTCAAAAGACCTTGTTGCAAGAGTGATGCAATCCTTTGACCGCATAGAGCAGATGGCAAAGGCAGGGAAGTATGAGCACATCTACATCCTTGACCTCGGAGACATCATCGAAAGCGTCAGCAACAAAGCGAGCCTCAACCAACTCGAATCCAACGATTTATCGCCGATGCAACAAACGGATTTAGCCGCATCGTTGATGTTTGATTTGGTAAAGCGCCTTGTCAAGTTTGCACCGCTCACCTTTGGCTCAGTAGCCTCAAACCATTGTCAAAACCGCGTGAATGGTCAGCAGGTAGGCAGACCAGGGCTAGACGATTGGGGCATCGTTATCCTCCAACAGTTACGCCGCCTTACCACAGAGCTCAAATGGGATGTCACCTATCTAGTCCCACACCCACATGATGAGGGCTTTGCCTTTAGGTATGGAAAGAACACAGTTGCGGCTGTGCATGGTCACCAGGTCGCTCGCCCAGACGGTATTCCTAAGTGGTGGGCCAATGCCACCTTTGGCAATCAGTTCGCTGCACCAGCCAACCTGCTACTCACAGCCCATTTCCATCATCTGCGAACAGAAGAGCTGTCTCAACACACCAGCGGCGGGAGCAAGTATTGGGTGCAGACAACCACAAGTGACAACGGATCTGATTGGTTTAGGCTGACTAACGGCATGGACAGCTCAACAGGAATCATCTGCCTAGAGTTACACAAAGACAAACTATTCAACGGGAGCGTGATTAAGTTATGAGCACAAGTTACAAAGCAAACGGAGAGGCTGTGCGCGAGTATTACCGCAGACAAGGTGAGCAGCGTGAGCGAGAGCGCATTGCCAGGCTACTCAAGGAACACCTAGGCAACGGAGACAAGCATTGGAGTCCTGTGTATGTCATCAAGCTTATTGAGGGCAAATGAAGCCTTACTTCCAGAATGATCTGGTTACTCTTTATCATGGCGATTGCCTTGAGATTACCGAGTGGCTAGAAGCAGATGTCTTAGTCACAGACCCGCCCTATGGAATTGACTGGAGTCCAAATAAGGGTGGCTATAAAGGCAAGGGAAGTCAAATTAGGTTGCCTAAAATAATTGCTAATGATTCAACCACCGATGTCAGAGATGCTGTATTAGAGCTTTGGGGTAGCCAGCCAGCCATCGTATTTGGATCATGGAGAATGCCAAGACCTAAGCTGACAAAGCACAGACTTATTTGGCATAAGCAAGGTCAAGCACCAGGGCCAGCCAACAGCCCATTTATGACTCAAGATGAGGAAATCTACATTTGGGGCGAGGGCTTTCTCTCTACATCGCCACCTATGAGGTCTGTCATTACGACCAAAGAGGCTCGAAGCGTAGAGGTAGCAAAGATAGGACACCCAACTCCAAAACCAGTGGGACTAATGGAGACACTTGTTAGCAGATGTCCAGATGGAGTAATCGCTGATCCATTTGCAGGTTCAGGCTCGACTCTTATTGCTGCTCGCAACCTAGGCCGCAAAGTTATAGGAGTTGAGATGGAAGAGAAGTATTGCGAGCTAATCGCCAACCGACTCTCTCAAGAGGCTTTTGACTTTGGTGGTATCTAATGCCAGCCTATGAGTTCACCTGTCTGCCTTGTGACAGAACAATCACAATGACGCTTATGCTAACCGAGAGCCAAGAGATCACCTGCACCAACTGTGGCGAGACAATGAAGCGCAGCTACAACTTTGGCGCTGTTACCTTCAAAGGCTCAGGATTCTATCGGACAGACAAGTGAACGGCGATAATACCTACGAGCAGCGCAACTCAATAAAGAGCAATCGAGGCGAGCAGCTATTTCTGCAATGGTGCAGAGATAAAGGACTAGAAGTTCACCGACTTGGATTTGATGAGAAACAAGATAAGGTAAGCCACTTCTTCCAGCTACCAACGATTGTCCGCAACCTGCCCGACTTTGTATTAGCAGATGATGACAAACTAATACTGGTCAATGTTAAAGGCTCAATGAACTTCAAAGCCGAGGAATACTCACGCCTGAATGAACTGACTTATCACTATGAGAATGACCAATGCAAACTGTGGTATGTGTTTGCATTGCCAGGTGAATTGAAATGGATGACACTTGATCAAGTGCGTGAAGCCTACGACTCATCAACTAAAGAAGGCGTATGGCCTGATGGTAAGCGTTACAGAACCTTATGAGATTCAACAGACCTTGCCTCAAGTGCAACACCCTACACAGGGATAAGGGAGACTACTGTGCAAGCTGTCGAAGTGAATACGAGCGCAAGCGTGAGGCAGACCCAACCCGCATGGCCCGCAAGCGAATGATGTATGGCGGTGACTACCCTGCCCGCCGAGCCAGCATGGTAACAGAGACAATACAGAACAATCTTCCTTGTCACATTTGCAAAAAGAATTTCACCTCGCTGTCTGAGATCACAGCAGACCACCTGATACCAGGAAATCCAAACTCTCCACTCGCACCAGCACACAAGGGCTGCAACTCAAGCAGGGGCAATAAGCCGCTGTAATTTACAAACACCCATGCCCCTGAGAGGGCATACACGCCCCTTACAGGCTGTAAACGCTTGCAGTCAAGCAATCACCCATACCGTTATCCAATCGTGACACCACGCTACCCCCCGCCACTACATCTGGGGGTGGGTGCTTTCTTCTAGCACTACATAGCCGTAAGACCCCGACCACACTTTTGCACACCTGTTGTAGGTTGATTCGTTTTTGTAAACGCTTACAGTTGCTAGGGTTA
>JAIXXV010000005.1 GCA_027490575.1 bacterium
TTGAGAGATTTATTTATGAAAATAATCAAGATGTCTTTTCTGGCTGGAGAAGAGTGACTAACGGCAGCACAGGGATTACACAAGACGAACAAGCAAATGGTGAATCTATACTCAAACTCGGACATCATGGATCTAAAACTTCAACTGATCAATATGTGGTTGGAAATCTTCTGCCAGAGTATGCAGTGTCATCTTCTGGGATAAACAATAAATTTGGTCATCCTGATGCAAGTGTTATTAAGGTGATGCAAGAAGTTGGTGCCGAAATCTTGAGAACCGATTTGCTTGGAAGTGTGAATATGGTTTCAGATGGGAAGGGTTGGAGGAGGAAGTGATTAGTAAGAACAAAAGCTAGCGCATTAAAATCAAGCAAAAGAAAAACCAGACTTACGTCCGGTTTCTCATGTTTGTAAATTTGGATAGCTGACTGTATAAGATTATATAAGACCAGCTTTTTTTAGAGTTTTGAAAGCACCATTCTTTTGAATAGTTTTCAAAGCCTTTGTAGAGATAGTCATAGTAACAGTCTTCTTTAGTTCAGGAATATAAATCCTTTTCTTTTGAAGGTTTGGGTACTTTATCTTTGTACCTGTAGGGTTAAACTGAGTCGCACGAGTACGGTTAGAATAACCTCCGCCAGTTATAGGACCTCTTTTTGTGATTGCGCATACTTTTGCCATATGTCCTGCTATGCTATCATATTTTCTACATTAAGCAAATTTTATCAGTTATCAGTTAACAGTTAGCAATTAACAGTTAAAGCAAGGGTGAGGACTGCGAGTCGACCGCGCACAACTAGCATTTATTGGTTAAATTAAGACAAAATCGTACAAAATAATGGAAATAATATTCTCAATAGCAATACTGGCAATGTCGGTTATAATCCATGAGGTAGCACATGGACTTGCGGCCTTGTCACAGGGCGATAGAACTGCACAATACGCTGGAAGGCTGACTTTGAACCCTATAAGTCATATTGACCCTGTTGGATCCATAATGGTGCCTTTAATAATGGCTCTTTTGCCGGGTGGAATGATCTTTGGATGGGCAAAACCTGTTCCATATAACCCTTACAACCTTAGAAATGGTCGCTGGGGTGAGGTTTGGGTTGCATTTGCTGGTCCACTTAGCAATATCTTGATAGCCATCATAGCAGGCCTAACCATAAGGTTTTTTGGCCAAGGACTACCAGAAGCCACTGTTTCAATACTAGCCTTAACTGCGCTCACAAACATAGTATTGGCATTTTTCAACCTAATACCACTACCACCACTCGATGGTTCAAAGATACTGATGAACGCATTTCCTGGCTGGTTCGGGAGATTTAGAGCGGTTTTCGAGCAATATGGCTTCATTGCAACGCTTATTTTCATATTCTTTATATGGCAGTTTCTGACGCCAGTTATATTGTGGTTGTTTCGATTGATTGTTGGGGTTTAGGGCTTAAAAGAGTCTGCGAATGATTTTGTAAATGAGTTTTGGACCGCTCCAAACCTTGCAATACCCCTATATATATAGTATTCTGTCACCTATATGCTTTTTAAGCATCTGAGTTCTTTCAAAACTAGCGCATCTATACTGGTTTCAGAGTTTTGTCTCCCGCATCGTATATTTATATACACCTTGGTCAACAAAACTTTTCCAACCAGCATACCTGCATCTACTTTTGAAATAACTCCATTTGGTCATCGCGGTGTGCGGAACACACTTCATTGATCTATTTAGCAAGTAATTCAACAAAAGGCATATGCCTACAATTAACCAACTAGTAAAGAAAAATCGATCGAAAGCAAAGAGAAAGAGCAAAGCTATTGCACTTACTCGTGGCTTCAACGTTCTAAACAACAGACCGGTTTTTTACGATTCACCTTTCAAAAAGGGTGTATGTACTAAGGTTACTACTAAGACTCCTAAGAAGCCTAACTCAGCGATCAGAAAGATCTGTAGAGTAAGACTTACAAATGGTATGGAAGTAACTGCGTACATCCCTGGTATGGGTCACAACTTGCAAGAGCACTCAGTTGTACTCCTAAGAGGTGGTAGAGTAAAAGACGTAGGTATCAGATATACAGTTGTTAGAGGTAAACTCGACTGTGCAGGTGTAGATAAGAGACGAAAACAAAGATCTGCATACGGTACAAAGAGACCTAAAGCAGCTAAGTAATACAAGGACATAAACCTCCAAAGTACCCAAGCAGAGTAAGCTCCGCATCGAAGCGTAAAGCTGAATAAATTCTGCGAATTAACAGAAATTTCCCCAAACTAATGAGCGCCTCGGCACTGCCAAAAGCACTCGTTAAAACAATAATTAACAAACAAAATCATGCGACGAAAAGTAAAAAATCGTAATGTTGCAAAGGAAGACTCTAAGTATAAATCACTTGAAGTTGGAAAATTCATAAACTATTGTATGTGGAGTGGTAAAAAGACTACAGCTACAGCCATCGTTTATAATTGTTTTGACGACATTGCAGCTAAAATGAAAGTAGAGAATCCTATTGAGATTTTCAATACAGCACTTAAAAACACAGCTCCTTCTGTAGAGGTAAGATCAAGAAGAGTTGGAGGTGCAAACTACCAAGTTCCTAGAGAAGTTAGACCTGAAAGAAGACAATATCTTTCAATGAAATGGATCATCGACTCAGCTAGATCAAAGAAAGGCGCAGCTATGCACAAAAAGCTAGCAGATGAGATTATCGCAGCTTCAAAGAACGAAGGTGAAGCAGTTAGAAAGAAAGAAAACACACACAAGATGGCAGAAGCCAACAAGGCATTTGCCCATTTCGCCTGGTAAATCGAGCTCTATGAGCGACGATTTAGCAGATGCGAATTGGAGCATGCCCGTGATGGGTGCGCCCATTTCGCTTGGTAGTCTATAACAAAAACGAGATAAATGACAAAAAGCCCTTTAAAGGGGCTTTTTGTTTTGAATCCGAGATCTGAAGATAGCCGCATTAAACAGTTTAATTAAAAAAGCTCGCTTGGAATTCCAAGCGAGCCTGCCAGTTAAGATATCAAGGACTTGTTATTGGTATGAATGCATTTTTGTTTTATGAGTCCTATCCATGCTGTTGCTGACATCCCAACGGTAGTGAAGTCGATGTCTTCGACTTTGTACCAATGGGCCGAACCCCAAATGCTTAACAGATGCCTGTATGAGCAATCTGGAGGTTCTACGTCTGTTTGGAAACGAGCAAAGTAATCAGCTCTCTGCTTTTGCAGCTTGCTATACATAGCCATAGCGTGACCGTAGTCAATCAATGGGTTTTGAATAAGTGTCAGTCTATATGATGTCTCTTCTTCGAGTGCAAAATCAATTGCGCTCAATCCGTTTTCTGCATCACTCGACATGACTACTGCTCTAACAACGAGTTTGTTTACCGTCTCAATCCTTATCTTGTCTGGGAACGTGGTATTTTCGGTTGGCATATTTATCACCTCCTTCCTATACCGTACATATATTCTACACCTGAGTAAGATTTATATCACCTAACGTTATGCACCATGCATTAAGATCCCAAATCCTCAGGACTTGTAATCCTCCTCCAAAAAGTCGCTTGTACTATATAGATAGGGTGAGTTTCAGCTGTTTGGATAAATGTTTGAGGTAGACCATATTCCGTACTGTTTACTTTGGCCATTGGTAGGTTGAATATTTCAGTTGTCAAAAGGCATGCGCCTGTATAGATGATGTTTTCAGGGATATTATGGTCATGATCATTCACAAACCCTTTAAGTAGGCCGTCTTCTATGATGCATTTGCCGTATATAAAATGTTCAGGTTGTGTATTTACCAATGCCACCCAACTATCAGGATTGTTTTTGTAGACTTCAGTCATCTGGAGTAAATCCTCTTTAGAATATAGGTCGTCACCCATTAACACTAAAAAAGGTTGATTATTTTGTTGGATAAAGTCTTTTGCTTGCCAAAGTGAATGCGCTGTCCCTAAAAGCTCATTTTGCTCTATATATGTGATAGCCAGGGATGTGCCATCAGGCTTTTTGTATTGATATCCAATCGAGGCCGCTATCATACGGCCCAAATGACCGATTGTAATGATAACTTCAGTGACACTATCAGGTAGGCTGTCGAGTTTATGTTCTAAAAGTGTTTTATCATTGTATTTTAACAATGGTTTTGGAGTATGATTTGAACTTTCACCCATTCTTTTGCCTTTGCCGGCGGAGAGTATTATTGCGAGCATTTGGGTCAGTATAGCAAATTTAACACTTGTATTAAAAATCCGCACAGATGAATGTATTTCTACCTCGATTTCTGTGCGGTTGTTTTGGCTACCTGTGCCTTAGGGCCAGGGAACAAGTCAGCTCTTGGGTGCCATTGGCTCTCGGAAAATTCCAGGCCAGTCTGATGGAGGTACGTACGGATCTATCCCATTGTCGCCGCGGATTATGGACGCTATAGAATTATTTCGGTAGAACTCTCTCTTGGTCATCACAACACCCTTTCCTTTTCTGGTATTGGTATTGTAGTTGGCCAAAATGAAGTACGTCTGATCGTGTTCGTCACGTGATTCCACCATGATAACCTGCTCATCGGATTCGCATATCACCCTTTTTCTGCCTGCACCTGGTTCTTGGTGGTTGTATGTGCCGATTCCAAACACCAAGCCGACTGTGTACCATTGGCGCGCTTCGCGATTCTGTTGGCCGAGACAAAGGTAATGTCCGGTATCAGGTTCCTTTATTGTAAATCTTAGCAACCGGGACGCTGCTGCACCTAATGGGCCGCAGCTAAGCAATTGTTTGAACCCAGGGCCATTTTCGATAACTATTTCGGTAGACATAACGCTTCCTTCTATTTTTTTGAATGAACTTTGTCGTGCGGGTAAGTGTGCACTGCGAACACTCTAACTTTGGCCAAACAGCGGTCAAAGTGGCATTGCATAACGCGTTGCACCTATAAGATACTCCTACTTAATCGGTTGTCAATCCACAAAAATAATGCTATTTTATCTCCACGACTAAATCTATAGAAACCGATCAGTTTAATGGTTGGGTTTGCAAGAAGAGTCGGTGCTTATTACAAAATTTCGGTTATTAATAAAAACATAAAAAACCGGCCTAGGGCCTTTTTAAATTAAAATATATGAACAGAGATTATCCACTAGAAAAAACAAGAAACTTCGGTATCATCGCGCACATTGACGCAGGTAAGACTACTACGTCTGAGCGTATTCTTTACTATACAGGTATGTCACACAAGATAGGTGAGGTACACGAAGGTGAAGCTCAAACTGACTGGATGGAACAAGAAAAAGAAAGAGGTATCACTATCACGGCTGCCGCTATCACTTGTTTCTGGAACCCTACATACATGGGTACGGATAAATCTCAAATGCACCGATTCAACATCATTGACACACCAGGTCACGTAGACTTCACAGTAGAAGTAGAACGATCTCTGAAAGTACTAGACGGAGGAGTTGTAGTGTTCGACGGTGTAGCCGGAGTAGAACCTCAATCAGAAACTGTGTGGAGACAAGCTGACAAATACAATGTTCCTCGTATTTGTTTCATTAACAAACTGGACAGAACGGGAGCATCATTTGAAAGATCATTCCAATCAATCCTAGAAAGACTAAACAAGAACGCTGTTAGAGCTCAACTTCCAATAGGTTCTGAAGGAGACTTCGATGGTGTTATCGACCTTTTGAAAATGAAAGCTTACAAGTTCGAAGGAGATATGGGTAACAAAGTTATCGAATACGATATACCTGCAGAGCTAGTAGACGAAGCTACAAAAAGAAGAGCTGAGTTTGTTGAGAAAATTGTAGAGTTCGATGATGAAATGATGAATCAATATCTAGAAGGTAAAACTGATTTTGATATTGCAGATCTAAAGAGATCTCTAAGAGTAGGTGTTATCGCTGGAAAAATATTCCCAGTATTCACAGGATCAGCTCTAAAAAACAAAGGTACTCAACTCATCTTGGATGCAGTAGTAGACTACTTGCCATCACCTCTTGATGTTCCACCTGTACACGGTGTATCACCTGATACTGGAGAGGAGATTTCTAGAAAAGCTTCTGATACAGAACCTTTCGCTGCACTTGCATTCAAACTTCAGACTGACCCATTCGTAGGACAACTTACTTTCTTTAGAGTGTACTCAGGTACTATCGAAGCTGGTTCATACATTTACAACTCAACAACTGGTCAAAAGGAAAGACTAGGACGTATCGTAAGACTACAAGCAAACAAGAGAGAAGAAGTTAAAAAAGTTTACGCTGGAGAAATCGCAGCTGCTGTAGGACTAAAAGATGCAAAGACTTCTCACACTTTCTGTGACGAAGCTAACCCTATCATTCTAGATCCTATCAAGTTTGCTGAGCCTGTAGTGTCCCTTCGTATTGAGCCAAAAACTAAAGCTGATCAAGAGAAAATGGGTGTTGCGCTTAAGAAACTTTCTGATGAAGATCCTACTTTCCGTATCTCAACAAACCAAGAGACAGGTGAAACTATCATCGCGGGTATGGGTGAGCTACACCTTGAGATCATGGTTGATCGTATGAAGAGAGAGTTTAACGTAGAGGCAAATGTAGGTAAGCCACAAGTATCATACAGAGAAACTATCAAGGGTACATGTGTTGATGAAGATTACAAATACGTTAAGCAATCTGGAGGTAAGGGTCAATACGGTCACGTTAGAATTACTATCAAACCGTTGGAGGCTGTTGAAGAAGGAGCAAAGATACCTAAAAATGTTCACAGAAGTGAAGGGTTTGAATTCATCGACTCTATCAAAGGAGGTGTTATCCCAACTGAGTTTATCCCAGCTGTAGAGAAAGGTGTTAAAGAGGCTATGGACAGAGGTATCGTTGCAGGTTTCCCTATGACAGATGTATCTTGTGAACTTACATTCGGTTCATCTCACGATGTTGACTCATCTGAAATCGCTTACAAGATTGCTGCTTCACAAGCATTCCAATCAGCTGCAAAGAAAGCTCAACCAGTTATCCTAGAACCTATCATGAAAGTAGAAGTTGTAACTCCAGAACAGTTCATGGGTGATTGTACAGGATCAATCTCATCTAAGAGAGGGCAAATCGAAGGTATGGATGATAGAGGTATGAACAAAGTTATCAGAGCTATGGTTCCACTATCAGAAATGTTCGGTTATACAACTGACCTAAGATCAATGACACAAGGTAGAGGATCAATGACAATGGAATTCGATCACTACGATGTTGTTCCACCAAACGTGGAGAAGCAAATTGTGGAGAGTAGGAAATAGTCCAAACTAAAAAACCATTTTAAGAAAGAACACAAATTCTCTCCTGAGAATTTGCTCTGCTCACTGCAGTTCGCAAGTCTTTCTTAAAATGGTTTTTTGTTTTTCCTTAGATTACACGACAACCCGACAAGGGACATTAAGTATTGAATTTTTGGTTTGTATTCAGGTGAATACATGTATTGAAAATGTTGAGGGATAAAAAAGCGCGGAGGGGTTGGGAGAACCTCCGCGCTTCGTGGTGTGGTTTGGGTGACTAAAACACCGCATCCATGATCAGACCGTGAGTCCTCTTGAGTTTCGTCAGGTTGTGAAGCTCAAGCCAGCTCGGAAGGGTCGTGTTACCGGTAGCATGTTTCCAGATTGTCACGTCTTGGACCACGGCACCAAAGTGGTGATCTGAGGGATTCCGTGATTCATCCAGTTCCAGGTCTAAGCCTGAGAAGGTGATACCAGTGGTACTCCCTTCAACGTTCCCAGCTAAGCTGTTGCTAAGAAGGAAAACCCTCTGATTGGTCGGTTCTGGTGTCCTGATTGAGACGCGGGAATTTGCGAATTTCCACTCACCATTACCGATTCGAAGCTCAACAATCGGCAAGCTCTGTCCCGGTGAATGAATGAATACTGACTCAGGTGTACTGCGCCCCGTTTCAAGGACCTCGTACCCCATTTCTTTGAACAGGCCGGATACGTCGCCACTCGGGGCACCGCTCCTAATCTGCTCAAGACATTTCTTGCTAATTGGCAGTGACAAGTGTGATGGTCTCATACTTGTATTTACACGCAAAGGTGTCATTTGGCCGAGTCTTAACATTTCGCTGGATACCATATGCTTTTTCTCCTGTATCAAAAGAACTAAAACCGGCATCACCCCCGGTTCAAGCCCTCTTGACGGGTGTGTGTTTTTGACTATTTTTATCTAGTAGGGTATTCAACCCCGGTTTTGGCGTTGTGAGGTGATTCACAAAACGACAAGTGATATTTAATCACATATATATGTAAAGCACAATAGTAAATTGGTACTAAATGCTGATTTCGGTATTTCTGGCAGGTATTATCTAAGGAAGGTGCATTGACACTGCCGACACATCTGGTATCATTCAAATATTGCGTTTTTTAACGCTTTTTTTATCTGGCACCTTTGATTTTAAGCCTTACCAGGGAAATATGACTTTGTCTATAGATATTTTCATAAAAACTTTGTAACAAGCCATCAAAGCACTACCGATAATATCAGAGTTGCTTCAGAAAATGTAATACATCCTCTGAAATAGCTCTAAAATTTATAAAAAATAATAATTAACTTAATTGGGAACTTCCTGTATGGTTATGACGAAATACTGTCATGGTGATACTTGAAGATAGCAATTAAACAAAAAAATATATGGCAGCAGAAGCTTTCGATCGTTCAAAACCTCACTTAAACGTAGGTACAATTGGTCACGTTGACCACGGAAAGACAACTCTTACAGCAGCAATCCTTAACACTCTTCACAGAGCTGGTAAGAAAGTTACTCTTAAGGGTGTTGGAGAAATTGACAAGGCACCTGAAGAAAAAGCTAGAGGTATAACAATCTCACTTTCTCACTCAGAGTATTCAACAGATGCTAGACACTACGCACACGTAGATGCACCTGGACACGCCGACTACATCAAAAACATGATCACTGGTGCCGCTCAAATGGACGGTGCTATCCTTGTAGTAGCTGCAACTGACGGACCTATGCCACAAACAAGAGAACACGTTCTTTTGGCTAAGCAAGTAGGTGTACCTAAGATTGTAGTTTTCCTAAACAAATGTGACATGGTTGATGATGCAGACATGCTAGACCTAGTAGAAGCTGAAGTTAGAGAACTTCTAGCTAAAAACGGATTCGACGAAAACGCTCCAGTTATCAGAGGATCAGCTCTTAAAGCGCTTGATGCTACAGGTATTGATGATGAGTGGTCTAAGAAAGTTCTAGAACTTGCAGACGCATTGGACACTTACTTCCCAATCCCAGAAAGAGAGACTGACAAACCTTTCTTGATGCCTATCGAGGACATCTTCTCTATCGAAGGTAGAGGAACTGTGGTTACAGGTAAGATTGAAAGAGGTATTGTAAAAGTAGGTGAAACTATCGAGATCGTAGGTATCAAAGATACAACTTCAACTACAGTTACTGGTATCGAAATGTTCAACAAACAACTTAACGAAGGTATGGCTGGAGACAACGCTGGTATCCTACTTAGAGGTACAAAGAAAGAAGACCTTACAAGAGGACAAGTTCTTTGTAAGCCAGCATCAGTTAAGCCTCATACAGACTTCGAAGCTGAAGTTTACATCCTAAAGAAAGAAGAAGGTGGAAGACACACTCCATTCTTTACTGGATACAAACCTCAATTCTACGTTAGAACAACTGACGTAACTGGTGAAGTAACACTAGCTGAAGGAGTAGAGATGGTTATGCCTGGTGATACTGTAACTTTCAAAGTTAAACTAGTAGCTCCTATTGCACTTGAAGATCAACAAAGATTCGCGATCAGAGAAGGTGGTAAGACTGTAGGTGCAGGTGTAGTAACTAAGATTGTTGCTTAAGTTTATTAAGCAAGGTCTTTAGAAACTAAATTAATTAAATAGATTATGGCTGTAACAAAAGAAACAACAAAAAAGAAGACAGCCAGCAAAGGAGACGAAGTTTCTAAGCTAAGGATAAGAATCCGAGCTTATGAATCTAAGATCATCGATGCCTCAATCAAACAAATCATGGACACTGCTATCAGATATGATGCAACTGTACTTGGTCCTGTTCCACTTCCAACAGAAAAAAGGATATATACAGTCAACCGTTCTTCATTCGTTTACAAAAACGCTAGAGAGCAGTTTGAAATGAGAGTTCATAAAAGACTCTTGGATATTGTAAATCCATCTGCAAAAGTGATTGAAGCTTTGACTAATCTAAGTCTTCCATCTGGTGTCAACATTGATGTGAAAATGATGTAATACATGTCAGATTCAAAAGAGTAAGCATATAGTTCATTCGATTGAAACAACAAAGTATTAATTCAACACAAAATAGATTAGCCTAGTAAAAAATTATGAAATTCATTCTTGGAACAAAACAACATATGACACAACTCTTCGATGAAGAGGGAAAGGTACATCCTGTTACTGTTGTTAAAGCAGACAATATGGTTGTGACTCAAGTAAAATCCAAACTCAAGGATGGATACGAAGCGGTTCAGGTTGGCGTAGGATCTAAAAGTCCAAAGCGTATCAACAAACCTCAAAAAGGTCATATGAAAGATGGTAATTTTCTCCACCTTAAGGAGATACCTGCTGTTGCATCTGCAACTGTTGGGGAAAAAATTGAGTCAACACTTGAAGCTGGAGACATTGTAACTGTATCTGCAGTTTCAAAAGGAAAAGGTTTTCAAGGTGTTGTTAAGAGACATGGATTCCACGGTGGACCTAGATCACACGGACAAAAGCACTCTGAGAGAGAGCCTGGATCTATCGGTGCTGGTGGATACCAAAGAGTTTTCAAAGGTCGAAAAATGGCAGGTAGAATGGGAGGAGATAGGGTTACTGTAAAAAACCTAGTGGTAGTTTCTTATGATAAAGATCTAAACCAGATCTATATCAGAGGTGCTATTCCTGGTAAAAAAGGTACCCTTGTCGAGATCCAAGGCTAACCACAACTAATACAACTATTATGGCAAAAACAACAACAACAAAAGCAACAGAAAAGACTCGAAAGCCTTCAAAGAGACTATCTAAAACACCAACTGCAAATGTTGATGCAAAGGTATACAACCTAGAAGGAAAAGAAGTTTCTACTGTTAGTCTTCCGTCAAACATTTTCGGTTTAAACTGGAATGCTGACCTTGTACACCAAGTTGTCACTTCAATGCAGTCATCTGCTAGACAACCTGTTGCACATACAAAGACTCGAGGGGAAGTTAGAGGTGGTGGTAAAAAACCTTGGAAACAAAAGGGAACAGGTAGAGCTAGACACGGATCTACTAGATCACCGATCTGGGTAGGTGGAGGTGTTGCGCATGGTCCTAGAAATGACAAGGATTACGATAGAAAGATAAACAGAAAAATGAAAGCTAAAGCATTGTTTACTATCCTTTCTGAAAAGAACAGAGATGGTGAAATGCTATTCATAGAATCATTTAACCTTTCAACTCCAAAAACAAAAGATGCAAAAGTTACTCTTGCAAAACTTGGAAATATTTCAGGATTTGAAATGCTACCAAAAAGAAGAAACAACTCTGCATTGATTGTACTTCCAACAGTTGATGACAATACTCGAAGAGGTCTACAAAACATGGGTAACCTTGAAATTGTAGAGGCTCGAAACATCAACCCTGTCACTCTTATGAAATTCAAGTACGTAGTATTTGGTTCACCAGAGGAAGCAATTAAAACTTTGAGTTCTAAACTAAACTAATATGGCAACTTCAATCAAAAAACACGCAATTGACGTCATCAAAAGACCGAGAATAACTGAAAAAGCTGCTATATCTGCAGAGAAAGGTGTGTACGTATTTGAGCTTCACTCAACTGCTACAAAAGCATCTGTTGCCGCATCTGTTAAAGAACTTTACAAAGTTACTCCGGTAAACGTAAATATTGCAAAAACACCAAAGAAAAATGTCATGGTTCGAGGCAAAAAGTCAGTCAAAGGTGGTGTTATCAAGGCTTATGTTACTTTGAAAAAAGGAGATAAGATTGAACTAGCATAATAATCTAAAAGAAAAATTATGAAACGATACAAACCAACAACACCATCAAGAAGAGCGATGACTAAAGTCACATACCGTGGAGTATTGACTACCAATGAGCCTCACAAGCCTCTTACAGGAGGATTCAAAAGGTCAATGGGTAGAAACAACACTGGTAGAATCACAACTCGACATAAAGGTGGTGGAAACAAAAGATTATACAGAGACATTGACTTTGTATATGACAAAAAGGAAATCCCAGCTAAGTTCAGTACTGTGGAATACGATCCAAACAGAACAGCTTTTATCAGTCTTGCAGTATATGCTGACGGAGAAAAGAGATATGTTATCGTTCCAAAGTCTGTAAAGGCAGGTGATAGCTTTATCGTAGCTGAAAAGGCTGAGATAAAGACAGGCAACAGACTTCCGCTTATAAACATCCCTGTAGGTACTTTCGTATACAATATCGAAATAAAACCACAAGGAGGTTCTAAGCTAGTAAGATCTGCTGGTAACTACGCTCAAGTGATTGCACATGACGGTGGTTATGCTCAGATCAAACTACCTTCAACTGAAGTTAGAAAAATCATAGGTACAGCATGGGCAACAGTCGGTGAGGTATCAAATGATGAAAACAGACTTCAAAACTGGGGTAAAGCAGGTAAAAGTAGATGGAGAGGTATCCGACCTACGGTTAGAGGTACAGCCATGAACCCTGTTGATCACCCACACGGAGGAGGAGAAGGACGACAAGGAAGAGGTAGAAGAAGAGCAATTTCTATCTACGGTAAGCCTACTGGTAAAGGCCAGAAGTCTAGAAAGCCTAAGAAGTACTCAAACAGACTAATCGTCTCAAGAAGAAAGGTGGGCAAAAAATAGTCAAAACCAATAAAAAAAACCAGAGTACGGATATTTTTCTGCTGAAAAATTCCTCGAGCTCGTGCCAGTCGCACTCGCTAGTCTCTGGTTTTTTTTATTGGTTTTTCCTTATACTACCCGGCAGACCGCAAGCAAGCATCTAGGTTTTCCTTGTATTGTCCGGCAGACTTACTAACATCTTTAAGTGGTTTTTGATATTGCAAAATTTATATTTGAGTGTAATATCAATAGACGATGGGTCCCAGCCCAATGAGCTAGCCTCAAACTTTCGCTGGGATGATACCCAGTGTACAAATGTCCACATCTAAAACGTGTCGAAAAGATACGCTAGGATGTGGCAAACAGCAAACCCAAACAAGCAAAAGCATGAAACTCGCGTTTACTGCCCTATGCGCTGTTGCCGCCTGTCTTCTGGCGCCAGCAGGAACAATGTTCAATGGGGGCCCTGCTCCCAACGAACTTGTGATTGAAGAAGAAAAAGTCGTGAAGGATGTCGCTTTGTCGGCACTCTACACTTCATACCTCTGCATGGAGGAACAGTCGGCTATCGGCGTCATCTCTCTCGCTCTGGGTCACCGTGATACGGCTGACCCGAAGGCTCGCATTGCGCCGGTATTCGCAAAAACTGGCACTGATGACCATTCTGTCTTCATTAAAAGCGGTCCTGATACCGCTGATCCTGCTGACAGGTGTCATGTTATCGCCAAAATCGCGACACCGGTTCATCTGGACACAGATGACCCTCAAGTCTACGATGTCCTTGCAAGCTAGCGCGGAGCGCGTCTAGCTTCTAGGCCATCTCAGGCGCCTCACCCAAAGTGGAGAGGTGCCTGTTTTTTATTACCGACTTTGTAATTTTGTCATGTTTTTGGCTGTATTTGATTATTTCACAGAAAAGCAGTGGTGTATTGACAGGGTATTGACTAAACAGTCATGAAAGTCGAGGAAAACATTTGACACTATCCTTATTTCTGATAATATGCATACACAAGCTCTCTTAGGGCTATTATTTTTCGCACATAGTTGTGAATCTGGTAAGGACGATATCTTTGTTAAAGTCATTGAAATTATCATTCCAGAGCACGGTTTTAGCGTATACAAACAATGACAAGATCACTAAAAAAAGGACCTCATATTGAACCAAAACTTCTAAAGAAGATTGAAGGTAAAAACCCAAGAGAAACTGGGGTTATTAAGACATGGTACAGAAGAAGCCAAATCTCTCCTGAAATGATCGGATTTACATTCGGTGTTCACAACGGTAGAGCTCACGTTGAGGTTTTGGTTACAGAAGACATGGTAGGTCACAGACTTGGTGAATTTTCTCCAACTCGTAAGTTCGTAAGACACGGAGGTAAAATGCAAAAAGAAATTGACGCTGCTAAGAAGCAAGCTGAAATTACAGCTGCAAAGGCTGCTAAGGCAACTACAACTGACACAAAGAAAAAATAATTTAATAATATATACTTACCATGAAAGCAATACTAAAAAACTATCGCCAATCTCCACGTAAAGTCGCTCTAGCAGCAGGTCTTGTTCGTGGTAAGTCTGTTAGAGACGCTGTTAACCAGTTAGCTTTTACTATCAAAAGAGCATCATCTCCAGTTTCTGACCTTATAAAGAGCGCGGCTGCAAATGCTACTGCTCAAGGAATTGCTGATTCAGGATCATTGATCATAAAAGAGATCAGAGTAGACAAAGGTATAGTTCTAAAGAGAATGATGCCTAGAGCTAGAGGATCAGGTGCTCGTATTAACAAGAGATGTAGTAATCTAATGGTTGTTTTGGGTGAACCTACTGCAAAAGGCAAGAAAAGTGCCCCTAAAGCTACAAAAGTAACTGCAAAGGCAAAGAAGACAGCAAAAGCTGAAGTAACAACTAAATAATTATCAATATATAAATATATGACACATACAGTACACCCATTTGCACATAGACTAGGAATCATCAAAGATTGGAAATCAAGATGGTTTGCTAAAGACGCGTCTTACAGGACGAATCTTAAATGTGACATCCTTCTTAGAGAATGGCTTGCTAAAAAGATGAGAGGTATGTATGTGGCAGACGTTGATATTGAGAGAAGTCAAAAGGACTTCAGAGTTGTTATCAAAACATCTAGACCTGGTATCATCATTGGTAGAAACGGCGAGGGTATTACAAAGCTAAAGAACGAAGTTCTAGCTTTCATGAAAAAGATTGATGCTGACATGTCTACTGACCTCAAGCTTGAGGTAGAAGAAGTTAAGTCACCAGAAGCAAGTGCTTCTATCGTGGCACAGATGGTTGCTGAGGGACTTGAAAAGCGTATGCCTTTCAGAAGAGTTATGAAGCAAATGATAGACAAGGTTATGGCTTGTAGAGACGTAAAAGGAGTTCGAATCTTCTTATCTGGTCGTCTTGGGGGAGCAGAAATGGCAAGACAAGAAGAGTTGAAAAAAGGTCGTATACCACTTCAAACATTCAGAGCTGATATTGACTTCAAGAGATTTGAAGCGCATCTTCCTTATGGAAATATCGGTATCAAAGTTTGGATTTACAGAGGAGACATCTTCAACAAGAAGACAAAGTAATTCGATATAAGTATTTAACAACAAAACCATGTTACATCCAAAAAAAGTAAAATTCAGAAAATGGCAAAAGAACAGGCAAAATCCTAAGTTTATTACTCCTGAAACAAGAGGTACTGATCTTAGTTTTGGATCATTTGGTCTAAAGTCAACTACATATAGTCAACTTACTTCAAACCAGATTGAGTCTGCTAGAAAGGTTATCTCTAGAACTATTGGTAAAACTGGCCGTATCTGGATAAGAGTATTCCCTGATAGACCATACACTCAAAAAGCCGCTGAAGTACCGATGGGTAAGGGTAAAGGTGAACCACAAGGATTTTGTGTAGACGTTTTGCCTGGTAGATTGGTGTTTGAGGTAGACGGAGTAGCTGAGGAAGTAGCAAGAGAAGCTCTTAGAAAAGGTGGAGCTAAGCTTCCTGTAAAGAGTAAAATCATAGCTAGAACACACTAATAAAATCGGCTAAATAAATAATTAACATTAAGAACATGAAAATATCTGAATTTAAAACTAAAAGTACAAAAGATCTAAGAAAGCTTATTTCTGAGAAGAAAGATGCACTGCAGGCTTTTAGACTTGGTAATTCACGTTCTAAAACTAAAAATGTTAAAGAGGGTCGAGAAATAAGAAAAGACATCGCTAGAATCATGACTGTCATGAACCAAGAGTCTACGATAGACAAAAAGTAAAATCTGGCTAATATAGATAAATCAATTATATGAAAAATACAACTCAAATTTCAAAAAGAAGAATCCTAACTGGTACAGTGGTGTCTGACAAGATGAAAGATACTATCACTGTTAATGTTGCTAGATACGTTAAGCTTCCAAAATACGAGAAGTATGTAACTATCACAAAGAAGTTCAAGGCTCATGATGCTGGTAACACTAAGAAGATTGGTGACAAAGTATCTATAGAGGAATGTCGACCTATTTCTAAGGATAAGAGATTCAGAGTAATCGCATAATATTTAATTAAACCACTACCATGATACAACCAAGATCACTAGTTTCAATAACAGATAACTGCGGAGCAACAATCGGCCGTGTTTTCAAAGTACTAGGAGGTTCAAAGAAGAGATACGCTGAGATAGGAGATATTGTTGTTATCTCAGTACAAAAAGCTCAACCTAGAAAGAGTGTTAAGAAAAAAGATGTACTACAAGCTGTAGTTGTAAGACAAAAGAAAGCATTTAGAAGAAAAGATGGTTCATACGTTAGATTTGATGAGAATGCAGTTGTAATCCTAAACAAAGGAGGCAAAGACAAGAAAGAGCCTATTGCAGGTAGAGTTTTCGGTCCTATTCCTAGAGAGATGCAAGAGCTTGGATACCAAAAGATAGCTTCTTTGGCACCAGAGATAGTGTAGACATTAACAATAACTGAAGAATAATTACAAAAAAATGAAGATCAAAAAAGGAGACAATGTAATAGTGATAGCAGGAAAAGACAAGGGTAAAACCGGAAAGATTCTTCGTGCTATGCCAAAAGACTCTTCAGTTATTGTTGAAGGATTGAACCTAAGAAAGAAGCACCAAAAGGCTAGACAACAAGACAAGAAAGGCCAAGTTATAGAGTTTGCGGTACCAATGCATGTATCAAATGTTATGTTGGTAGAGGCTGGCAAACCAGTTAAGGTTGCAAAAAAGGTCGTAGGAGACAAAAAAGAAAGAGTTAGCAGAAAGTCTGGAAAGACTGTATAGTCCTAGATTTCAAATAATATAAAATTTATGAAACATAAAACAGTAAAAGAAAAAGCACAAAATATCTACGAGGTTCTAAAGCCTCAATTTGGATATGTGAACAAGCTTCAAGCTCCTAGGATACAAAAAGTTACTTTGTCTTCTACTACAGGATCTGTAAAAGACCCAAAAAAGAAGGAGTTGATTGGTGATAGACTTACAAAAATATCTGGGCAAAAAGCCACTGCTACTTTTGCAAAGAAGTCTATTGCTTCATTCAAAGTTAGACAAGGTGATCCTGCTGGATGGCAAGTCACTTTGAGAGGTGAGCGTATGTGGAGTTTCCTAGAGAAACTAGTAAATGTGTCACTTCCTCGTACTAGAGACTTCAGAGGCCTAAACGCTGATTCTGTAGACGCAATGGGTAACTACACATTTGGTATCAAGGAGCACACTGTTTTCCCTGAAACTTCAGACGAAGAGCTAAAGGACGTATTTGGTTTTGCTGTAAACATTGTTACTACATCAAAGTCAAAGGCTGAAACAAGAGCTTTGCTTGAACACATAGGGTTTTTATTCAAAAAGATTGACACAGCTCAATAGAATTGATAGCATCAACAAACACGAAATATGGCAAAAGCATCAACAGTAGCAAGATCAAAGAAAACACCAAAGTTCGCTAGCCGAGTGGTTAGACGATGTTTTAGGTGTGGTCGAAAGAGAGGTTACATGAGAGATTTTGACATGTGCAGAATCTGTTTCAGAGAGGCTGCAAATGAAGGTATTATTCCAGGTATTAAAAAAGCATCATGGTAGACGTAATCGCAGAACTAACAAATAACCTTAAGGTTTCAAACAGAGCAGGTAAGGCTCAGGTGGTCCTTCCTTATTCAAAGTTTAGAGAGTCAATTCTTGAAACATTGAAGGCTGAGGGGTACATCAAATCTTTCTCAACTAAAGGTAAGAAAGTTATAAAGAACATAGAAGTAGAGCTTGAGTATGACAATGGTTCTCCAAAGATCCAAGGTGTACAACTAGTTTCAAAGTATTCAAGAAGAATGTATACAAAAGCAGCTGAAGCTCATTCAGTTAGAAATGGATACGGTTCACTTATACTTACTACTCCAAAGGGTATTATGACTGATAGACAAGCTAGAAAAGAAAAGGTCGGAGGAGAAATGTTATTCAAAATTTGGTAATCAATAAATATATGTCACGAGTAGGAAAACAAATACTAGAAATACCTCAAAAAACAACTGTTGATCTAAACAATGGAGTTTTGACTGTAAAAGGTCCAAAGGGTGAGCTATCAAGAACATTTAAATCTGTTGTAGCTATAAACATAGCTGACAATACAGTTTCTTTTGTTCCACAAAAAAATGACATCGCTACTCGTGCTCTATGGGGAACATATGCTTCTCACGTCTCAAACATGATAAAGGGTGTTAATGAAGGCTATGTTGTTAAACTAATACTAGATGGTATTGGATACAAAGCTGATGTTGTGGGTACTTCACTTAACATGTCACTAGGATTTTCTCACCCTGTAAATGTTACTATTCCTTCTGGAATAACTGTAGCTTCAGAAAAAGGATCTATCACTATATCTGGTATTGACAAAGAAGCTGTAAATCTTTTCGCATCACAGATCAGAGCTATGAAGAAGCCTGAACCTTACAAGGGCAAAGGATTTAGATACGAAAAAGAAGTTATCAAGCGAAAGCAAGGTAAGAAATCAGCTTAGTCAAAGTCATTAATCAGCAATAAACATTATGAAGCAGTCAATAATTTCAACAACTAGAGAAAGAAGAAGAAAAAGAATCAGATCAAAGATTTCTGGTACTTCTTTGCGACCTAGACTTTCAGTATATAAGTCTAACTCTTATATCTACGCTCAACTCATCAATGATGAGACAGGTGTGACTATTGCTGCAGCTTCATCTATGGACACAAAAGGCAAGAAGCTAAACAAAACTGACTCTGCTAAAGTTGTTGGTAATGAGATTGCTAAGCTTGCTAAGGCAAAAGGAGTTGAAATGGCTGTATTCGATAGAGGCGGTTTCATATACACAGGTCGAGTTAAAGCATTGGCAGAAGGTGCTAGAGAAGGTGGACTACAATTTTAATATTTAAAAAAATGACTGAAAACAATCAACCAACAAATACAGAAGAGACTCCAATCGTAGCAGATACAGCAAGTGTTGCTTCTTCAGCTGCATCTGTCGCGCCATCTACAACTGACAGAGCTCCTAGATTTGGTTCTAGAGCTCCTGGCAGTAGAGGTGCTAGACCACCAAGAGCTGGTGGATCTGACAGAAGAGGTGGTCCAAAAAGAGAGCCTAGAGCTAAGCCTGAATTCGATCAAAAAATCATAGACATCAGAAGAGTAACGAGAGTTTCTTCAGGAGGTAGAAGATTTAGTTTTGCTGTATCACTAGTTGCTGGTGACAAGAAAGGCAAAGTTGGTGTTGGTACAGGAAAGGGTGGAGATACGGCTCTTGCTGTAGAAAAAGCTGCTAAAAATGCAAAAAAGAACATGATAACTGTTTCTACTACAAAGTCTCACAGTATACCTCACGAAGTATTTGCAAAATTCTCAAGTGCTAGAGTTCACATGATGCCTGCTCCTGGTAAAGGAGTTGTAGCTGGAAGTTCTGTTAGAGATGTTATTGACCTTGCTGGTATCAAAGATATCACTGCAAAGATCAGGTCTGGATCAAAGAACAAGCTAAACAACGCTAGAGTAGCCATAGAAGCCCTAAAACAGCTCAAGAAAGCACGTCCTTCTTCACACAGGTCAAATGCTACTAATACTGCTAAATAATCGTTATACTCTATATTTAGTATTAAATTAATATAAATACCATGCAAATACATAACCTAAAAAGAAAAACTGAACAAAAGAAAAAAGTACAGGTTGGCCGTGGTGGTAAAAGAGGTAAGACTGCCGGCAGAGGTACAAAGGGTCAAAAAGCTAGAGCTGGTCACAAGATAAGACCTGAGATCAGAGATATGATCAAAAGACTTCCTAAAATGAGAGGTCGTGGTGTTAACTCAAACAAGTCTATCAAGTTCGACGCTACTCCTATAAACCTATCTTCACTTTCTGCTTTCAAAGCTGGTGAGACTGTTACTCCTGTAACTTTGGTGGAAAAAGGTGTTATCAAGACTTTTGGTGGTAAGTACCCTGTAGTTAAGATTCTCTCAAAAGGTGACATAGCAGCATCTCTAAAATTCAGAGACTGTGAAGTATCTGCAACAGCTAAAACTAAGATTGAAAAGGTTGGCGGTATCGTAGCATAATGTTACTATAGATATTACGTAAGGTTACTTATGTTTACTGAATTGTTTATCTATACAACATCACAAAATGACTAATTTCATACAGAAAATCAAAAATATCTTCAAAGATAAAGGTCTAAGAAAGCAAGTGCTATTTGTTCTGGGAATGCTAGCACTCTTTAGATTTATGTCTATTATTCCTATACCAGGAGTAAATCAGGCTGCTTTGGATCAATTCTTAAACAGTAACCAATTTTTCGGACTACTTAACGTATTTTCAGGAGGTGGACTATCAACTTTGTCTATCATGATGCTTGGAGTTGGACCATACATTACTGCTTCTATCATTATGCAGTTGATGACTATCATGTCTCCAAAGATAAAATCCCTACAGACTGAAGAGGGTACTATAGGTAGAAAGAAGTTTAGTCAGTACTCAAGACTTCTTACAGTTCCACTAGCTTTTGCACAAGCTTTCGGCCTTATCGTACTTCTACAAAGACAAGGTGTTGTCTCTATGCTTGATCCATTTGCGCTACTTACAAACGCTATAGTTATAGTAGCCGGATCTATATTGTTAATGTGGATTGGTGAACTTATGTCAGAGTTTGGTATCGGCAATGGTCTATCACTTATCATATTTGCTGGTATCGTAGCATCATTCCCTCAAGTACTCTCACAAGCATTCTTCGCATTCCAACCAGAGCAAGTTCCTATGTACTTGGGTCTAGTGGTTCTTGGAGCATTCACAATACTTTCTGTCGTGTATATCACTGAGTCTGAAAGGCCTGTACCGGTCACATATGCAAAGCAAGTTAGAGGCACAAAGACATATGGAGGTACTTCTACATACATTCCACTTAGACTAAACCAAGCTGGTGTTATTCCTATCATCTTTGCAATATCATTGATGTTGTTCCCACAGATGGTATTCAACTTCCTGTCTTATCTTCAAAATACAACTATAAACAGTATTGCTACTCAGGTTAATGGTTTCCTACAAAACCAATGGGTTTACGCTGCTCTATACTTCTGTCTTGTATTCTTCTTTACTTACTTCTATACAGCTGTTACTTTTGATCCAAAGAGCATATCTGACAATCTACAAAAGAGTGGAGCTTTCGTACCAGGAGTTAGACCAGGTGAACATACTGCAGAGTATCTAGGTAAAGTCGTATCACGTATTACTCTAGTCGGCGCATTGTTCCTAGGTATCATTGCAGTTCTTCCTCCAGTTCTACAAGCAATAACAGGTATCCAGTTCCTAACTATCGGTGGTACAAGTCTCCTTATTGTAGTTTCAGTAGTTTCTGAGATTGTGAAGAAGGTGGATGCGCAGTTGACGATGAGGGAATATTAAAATAATAAAAACCTAGACAACAGAGATTTTCTGCTGAAAATCTCTTCTGCTCGCTGCAGCTCACAAGTGTCTAGGTTTTTATTATTTAATACCCCTCTAGACACCGACAGCCGACAGTGGGCAATAAGTCTCTCAAAAAATAACTTAGTTTTAATTAGACAAAGGGAGACAAGAGACAATGGAATCCAGAGATACAAAGCGCTTGCTAGTTTCAGGATTTTTATATTTTCGTCTAGTTAGACTGACCCGACAACTGCACCCGAAAGGAAAATACCTCCTGAATTTTTTTATCCTAATTTTAACTTTACTTCATAACGCTTTTTGTATGATTGATATATTATTTTTATAATTATAGAATACATAAAATGACTGAAAAAATTGAAAGTAAAATCAATGAAATAGAGAAAAAGATAAAGGCTCTTACTCGAGAGGTATTAAGTTTAAAAGTTGGTACGAAGGAGTTTAGTGATGCTACGGCAGAGCTTTTTGATTTGCAAAGAGAAAAGTATGAAAGAGGGCTAGGTGCTTCTGTTGAGGATTTCAAACATCAAATGAAGCTTTTAGCAGAAGCATTTGATATGAAGATGGAGAGATACGAGAGATATCAAAAAGAGTTTAATGATATGATCGAAAGTAAAGTAAATAGGTTGATTCTTGGTACTAAATCTGTAAAATAGAGCCATCATGACAACAATCAAAGTTTTTGGACACATTTCACCTGACACCGATGCTACATGCACAGCCATTATCTGGGCATGGTATCTAAGTACTCATACAACAAACAAAGCGGAAGCTTTTGTTCTGGGCTCATTAAACAAAGAAACTCAGTTTGTTTTGAGTCGGTGGGGTTTTGGTGAGCCTTCACTTTTGGAAACAGTTGGTGAAGGTGACAAAGTGGTGATAGTTGATACAAACAACCCTCAAGAGCTACTTGCTGGTGTTGAGAAGACGGATATATTGCAGATTATAGACCACCACAAGCTCGTAGGAGGTCTCTCTACTGATAGTCCGATTGATATGACCATTAGACCATTTGCTTCTACTGCAACAGTCATGTATGACCTTATGGGCAAATCAGTAACAGGCGAAGGTGCTGAGCTTTTGCCAGAAAACATAGCTGGTTTGGTCCTGTCATGCATACTGTCAGATACTTTGGAGTTTAGATCCCCTACAACCACTCCACATGACAAAGCTGTGGCTGAAAAGATAGCTGCGAGACTGGGTGTAGAGGTATCGGTTTACGCAGGTGAAATGTTTAAAGCAAAGTCTGACGTTTCTGATTTTACTGATATTGGTTTGATACATATAGATAGTAAGAAGTTTGAGGTAGGGGACAAAAACATCAGAGTGTCTGTTGTTGAAACTACAACTCCTGATTCTATACTTGCTCGCAAGGACGGTCTTGTATCAGCTATAGCTGAGGTTATAAAACAGGACGGCGATATAGATGACGTGCTTTTCTTTGTGATAGATATATTGAAAGAAGAGGCTACTGTGTTTACGCACAATGATTTTTTGCGAAAATTAGTCTCTATGTCTTTCGGTGTGAATGTTCCGGCTGATCAAGATAGTGTGGTTCTTCCTGGTGTGGTTTCTAGAAAGAAGCAAATAGTGCCGGTATTGAGGTTGGGTTAGGAGCTTGCTGTACTATTTAAGCGCCGAAAGATTTTTTGGTTATCTTTTGTATTTCCTCAACATTCGGAGTATAAATAAAAACCTCCTGCACGGAAATATTACCTCTAACAACCATCTTAAAACCTCCAGTTATGGTGTGAAACTTGATTGCAGGTTTACCTACACCTATATGCTTGATGATACCGAGAGATATTTTTGTAACGAGAGGTGTTTTTTGGAGCACGGGCAATAGCTGTTGTACTTTTTCTATGGCACTTGTGTGACTGCGAGTCATTTTCTTGGATGATTTTGGTTTCATGTTTGCTTTATCTTGTGGGTTGGTTTGCGTGCGCCATTAGTATACTGTCTGTGCATTTTTTGTGCACTGATTATGCATTGGTTTGCACGAGTCGCCTGCGCGCAATTTGTGCGCTGAATTTATTAAATAAA
>JAIXXV010000031.1 GCA_027490575.1 bacterium
CTGCTACCTGCTACCTGCTACCTGCTACCTGCTACCTGCTACCTGCTACCTGCTACCTGTGATCTGCATCGTGTACCTTACTCCAAGTAACATAAGTGCTCCAGCTATAAAGAATACGTATTTGATATCCAAAAAGACCATAGTAATACCAGCGATAAAAGGAGTTATAAGATAGGGTAGAGCTCTGGTCATTCTGAAGAAACTTATGTATCCTGCATTTGATGGACTTATATGTTTGAAGAAGTAGCTTTCACTTGATACTTCTACGAAGCTTGCCCCTATACGACTTGTGAACAAAAGTGCCGCCCATAAAACAATACTTGAGTCTTGTATAAATGGTATCAACATGAAGCTACCTGCCATGATTATAAATCCTACAATCAAGATAAATTTCTCATCGTGGTACTTGTCCTCCATACGCCCGATTGGTATTTGAAACAGTAAAAAGGGAAGTAACATTACGCTCAATATGATTCCTACCTCTGACCATGCAAATCCCATGTGGTTTACAAGGTATAGCGGGATGTAGACAACTGTAAACCCGTAAAACATGTGCAATAAAAACTGATCTAGAAAGACATCAAATATATTTTTATTTTTATAGAAGTTTAAAGCTGCCTCTTTGATAGATCTATCCTCGTACTTTTGATCTACAAATGATCTAAAGTTTGAAAGGACAAGTATCATGAAGGGTATCATGAAAAATGCTGCAATAATATACACTTTCCAGTATTCTGACCCTGAAAGTATTAGACCTGTGATGAAAGGTGTCAGTATCGGAGGTATATTGTGAAGTGTCAGATATGTACCTCTAATGCTACCCATCTCTTTGTTTTCGGCATATCTCTCGATGAATATATCCAAGCAATAAAACAGTGTAGGTCCTACAGCCTGATGCAATATAAATAGTAATGCAGCGGCAATAGGACTTGTGATAAATGCTAGTCCCACAAGTGATACAAGCTCAATGAAAGCAAGTGTCATCGTTAGCTTATAGTTACCGTACCTTCTTAGGATTTTAGGTGCATAGATATAAACGATTATGTTGATCAGTGCTCCAATCGTGAAAAGATAACCTACCGTCTTTTCACTAAAATACTCAGAAAGATATGTTGAGTTTATAAAATATACAAAGAAATAATGAAATGACAGTATCAGTAATGATACGAATATCAACATTAAGGCTTGTAGATTTTTTAGTTTTCCGAATATTCTATCCATTACTATATTGTAACCCAAAAAGCTATATACAGATAACCACAGGTATTACAATAGGTCTCTTTGCTGTGTGCTGGAATATAAACTTACTAAGTGCATCAGAAACTTCGTCTTTTACATAGTCAATGTTTACAGGGTGCATACCTTCAGTAGTCTTTTCAATAACATCCTTTACCAAAAATCTTGTTTCTCTAAGCAAGTCTTGTGACTCTCTCAAGTAAACAGAACCTCTAGAAATGATATCAGGAGACTTCTTTAGTTTACCAGTAGATGCATTTATCAATGCTATAACTACGAATATACCGTCTTGTGATAGGACTTGTCTGTCTCTGATGACAACGTCTTGTATGTCACCGATAGTAAATCCATCCACCATAACAACATTGTCTGGAGCTTTATCAGCAAGTCTTACTAGTTTCTCTCCGTTATTTTGTATTTCTATGATAGTTCCGTTGTCAGGTACTACTATATGATCTGCAGGTAGGCCCATTTGCATTGCAAACTCAGCGTGTAGTTTTAGACGATAATGAGTTCCGTGAATAGGAATCATAAATCTAGGTTTTAGTTTTTTGTACAACCACTCAAGCTCACCTCTGTTGGCGTGACCAGTAGAGTGGATGAATACCTCAGACGTTCTATAGTGCATGATTCTAGCACCCATACGAGCTAGGTTATCTTTTAGTTTGTCTACCGCTCGCTCATTTCCCGGAATGATAGAAGCAGACAATAGTACAGTGTCTCTATTGCTTATCTTGAAGTGCTTGTAAGTACCATTTGACATACGCATAAGTGCTGCAAACTCATCTCCTTGAGCACCCGTAGCAAGTACTACAATCTTATCTGGTGGGTAGTTCTCTATATCAGTTGGGGCGATGATCGTACCTTTTTTGACAGTCAAAAATCCTGATTGGATTGCAATGTCAATGTTGTTTTTCATACTTCTACCCTCGATGATAACTTTCTTGCCATACTTTTCTGATGACTCAACTATTTTTGCGATACGGTGGAAGTGAGAGGCGAACATACCTACTATAAGTCTTCCTTTGCTGTCTTTGATGATAGTGTCTAGGTTTTCTAGTACAAGTCTCTCAGGAGTAGAGAAGCCAGGGTTCTCGATGTTTGTTGATTCACCAAGTAGCATTAGAACTTTGTTTTTATCGAAAAATGAGTACAGCTCTTCTTCCTCTTTTGTAACAACTTCATCAACATGGTTTAGTTTGAAGTCTCCAGGGTTTACTACATATCCGTAAGGAGTTTCTATGGCAACACCGATAGAGTCAGAGATAGTGTGAGTAACACCGAAAAACTGTACTGACATATTTCCAATCTTAATACGATCATTTTGTTCAACAATACGATAATCTATTGGCTCAAGATGAGGGAATTCAGACTGTCTCTTTTTTACCATGAGGGCAGTAAGGTTTCTCGTGTACATGGGAGGATTTCCAATACGATCCATGATGTAAGGGATACCACCGATGTGGTCGAGGTGACCGTGAGTGATGATGATACCTTTGATTCTAGACTTTCTTTCTTCTAGGTACTTTGTGTTTGGAAGTATGTAGTCGACTCCAGGAGTACCTTCTTCACTGAAAGCAAAACCAGCATCAATAACCAAGATGTCGTCACCAATCTCTATAGCTGTCATGTTCATGCCAATTTTTTCAACACCACCTAGAGGGATGATACGGATGTTACCATCAGCAGGTGGTTTTATGTGCATAGACTCTGCAACCTTTGGCATATTGCCAGTAAGCTTTCGCTTTGGTGGTTCAGGTCGTCTCATCATTTTATTTCTTCTGTTTCCACCACTTCCACCAGAAGATTTTCTTGCAGGTGAAGCACTGTTACCATTTCCTGCACCAGCAGTATTCACACTTGAATTCATACGCGCAACAGGGGTTGTAATAGTAGGGCGGAGTGAGTTTGTAGATCTAGGTGCAGGGGCAACTTGAGTAGGCCGTGATGCATTTGCTACAGGTGGAGCTATAACTGGTTTAGTTATAGGTGCAATCTGTGGACGATTGTCTATTTTTCTACTGAAACTTCGATGAGCACCTTCAGTATTTTGTCTTTGGTTTGAAGGTCTTCCGTGAAATGGTCGACGAACTCCATTGTTGTTTGTATTGTTATTGTTACTATTTATCATTTTTCTAATTGTTAATTTTAATTTCTAATTGTTAATTCTTTTTTGTCTGTCTATCTGATTTTTTCTGTCGGATAATTCTTAATTCTTAATTCTGTTGGGTTTGCTCGGCGAACATTTTCCAAACTCTTTCAGTTTCTGTATACCATTGATGAACATTTGAAAATCTTTCTGACACTGAAGTCATCTTTGATAATTTTATATTTTTTACATTACCATTTGTTGCGTATATGTAGTTGGGTGAAAACAAAAACACAGCTGGTATATCATTTTGCACTTCTGTCTGGAATATCTTTCTTGCCTCTATGATTTTTGCTTCGTCCGATGTACTGCGCAATGTTTCGAGTGCTTTATCTGCTTTTATATTTGTATACAAAGAGATATTTAATCCAGGGTCATTACGTTCTGATGAGTGCCAAAATGGATATAGGTCCAGGTCTCTTCCAATGATGTTTCCAAAAAGTAGGGCTTGATACTCTCTTGGCCTTATAACTCTTTGAGTTAGATCAGATGGTTCGAATATCTCTAATGTAACATCGGCTCCAAGTTTTGTCCACGTTTCTTTTAACATCTCTGCTGATCTTTTTAGTTCAGGAACATCTGATGTTGATATTGAGAAAGAAAGTTTCTGTATTGATTTAGATTTACCGCTGGTTATTTCTTTTTCAAAAACACCATCTTCTCCGATTTTCCAACCCTTTGCTATTAATATCTGTCTACCTTCTTCTATAAGCGATTCTGATTGTTGTAACTGGTCACTGTTGCTGGTCATGCCATCTTCTGAAGAAAGCGCAAACGGCACAGGTCCAGACTCAGGGGTGCCCCATCCAGAAAGAACATCATTTATAATATCAACCCTGTTTGCAGAAACATTTAAAGCTTGTCTAACTTCTCTGTTTAGTAAAACTGTAGATTTATTCTGATTGAAGAATAATGCAAATATTCTCGGTAGGGGAGATTCGATGAATGTCTTATTGTCATTTTTAATACTCTCTGCCAAATCTGCCGTTACGCCACCTAGTGCATCAATACTACCGTCTTTGTATGCATCAAAGGCTTCCTGCTCATTTTTATAAAATTTAACTCTGAAGTTTTTTATGTATGCTTGCCCGAGTGCATATGACTTAAATGGTGCAAGATCATAATGCTGATAAATACCCTCACTGTCTTTGAATGTTTTCTTTATCATAAAAGGTCCTGAACCTACAGGCTCTCTGTTTAGTGAATGAACATCAAATATTTGCGCATCAATATCTTTCCAAAGGTGAAGAGGTAGTATTCCAAAAGTAAGGTTTTCTAGAAAAGGAGCATAAGGCTTCTGCAAAATAAATTTTATTTGAGTGATACTTATCTTTTCAACTTTAACACCATTCCAAATATCAATCTTTGGACTCTTGATCAAAGGATCACGCATCTTTTCAATAGTAAACTCTATGTCGTCAGTTGTTAGTGGTGTACCATCGTGAAATGTTAAATCATCTTTAATGTTGAATGTGTATTCTAGTCCGTCATCAGACATTTCCCATGATTCTGCAATGTTTCCAGTGAGTTCTCCATCAGTTGATGGAATAAGCAGTCCTGAATATAAAAGCGCTACCATATCTCTATCCGCATCTGTATAAGCAAGTACTGGGTTTATGAATCTTGCAAAACCTACGACACCTTCCGTGTATGAACCACCTTGAACTGGTCTTTCAACCGAGTATTTTTTGTTTAATGTGTCTAGTAAATATAGAGATGATAGTACAAAAAGTACTGAAAAAACCAAGAATATCAGTCTTTCCGTTGGTCGGAGAGAGTTAATTATTTTTTTCACGATTTAAGTATTAATTGATTAAGGAGGCTGTACTTATGAAATACAAATTAGTTAGCAGGAAAGAACACAATTTTTTGTATACCGTACACCTTATTTGATTGGATATGCACCTATGTCTAACCTGTATGTGCTACCTGAATGAGACTTACTATATGCGTAAGAAGTAAACTTATGCGATTCTCAAAGCTATAAAAGCTGAAAGTACGAAAAGTACAGCTATAACAATAGTTGCTACAAACAAAGTCTTTTCAAATCCTCTACGAGTTCTCCATGTAGAAACAGAGTCATTACCACCACCAAAAGCACCACCTGCACCAGCTTCAGATTGCTGAAGTAGTACCGCGATAACTAGTAGTACGGCTAGGACTATTTGAATAATAGGTAGAATGGTTTGCATTTCCATCGATGTGTACATATTAGCAGATGGGGGATTTTTTGGCAACTAACTGCAAAAACATCATATATATGATATAGTCACTATATTATGTCATTTATAGACGAGATATCAGTACATATCAGCGCCGGAAGGGGTGGAAACGGTGTTGTTAGGTGGTTGCATGAAAAGTTCAAAGAGTTCGGAGGTCCCGCTGGAGGAAACGGAGGACGTGGTGGTTTTGTGTATGTTAGGGGTGTAAAAGATTCACTTTTGCTTGCCAAGTACAAGCATACTAAGGAGTTCAATGCTCAAAACGGTCAAGCTGGCGCAAGTCATAGTAAACACGGTGCTAACGGAGAAGACCTATATATAGATCTACCAGTAGGAAGTGTTATCAAGAACCTGTCAACAGGTGATGTATACAGACTCGAAGAAGAGGGTCAAGAAATACTCATTCTCAAAGGAGGAAACGGAGGATATGGAAACGAGCACTTCAAAGGTCCTACGAATCAAACACCTGAAGAGTGGACTCCTGGAAAAGATGCTGAGGAAGCAGACTTCTATATAGAGGTTGAGCTTATCGCTGATATTGGACTTATAGGTTTGCCCAATGCTGGTAAGTCGTCACTGCTAAACTCATTAACAAAAGCAAATGTAAAAGTCGGTGCATATCAGTTTACAACTCTAGAACCAAACCTTGGAAGTCTATATGGACTTATACTCGCTGACATCCCAGGACTTATCGAGGGTGCATCAGAAGGCAAAGGTCTCGGTCACAAGTTTTTGCGACATATTAGACGTACAAAAAAACTCATACACTGTATCTCACTTGAAAACTCAGTCGAGGAAGTTGTTGCTGTATACAAAACCATCAGAGCTGAGCTAGAAAGTTATGATCCAGAACTTGCTCAAAAAGAGGAAATGATTTTGCTTACAAAAACAGATGTCGTGCATCCAGACGAACTACAAGAGAGACTTGTTGATATTAAAAATGCAATGCCAGAGTGGAAAGACAAAGAGGTACAGGCTATCTCTATATATGACATAGACGCATTAAAAAATCTCGCAGATTTTTTGACTAAGGACATGCACAAGGCTTAAACAGCCAAGGTCGGCGCACACTCGGAACGTCTGACTGTGCTAGAAATTAATAAAATATATAATAGTAAAAAATAGTAAAATCGGGGTAAAATATAAACATATGGAAATCATCAGACCAAATGGAAAAAAATACTATCCAGTTATAGGACTTGAAATACACGCTGAACTAAAGACGAACTCTAAGATGTTTTGTTCTTGTCGTAATAACCCTGATGAGGAAACGCCAAACAAAAACATTTGCTCTATATGTCTCGGCCATCCAGGAACTCTTCCTACATTAAACAAGCAAGCTATAAAGCATGTTTTGAAAGTCGGCCACGCTATAGGTTCAAACATCGCCGATTTTACTGAATGGGATCGTAAGAACTATTTTTATCCTGACATACCAAAAGGCTATCAGATAAGTCAGTTTGCATACCCACTTATCACAGGTGGAAGTATCTACGTTAAAGGCGATCCAAAAGACATAGATCCTGAAACAGGAAAAGTTCGCATGCAAAAAGTTGATCTTACACGTATTCACTTAGAGGAAGACACTGCTAGCTCGACGCATGATTCACCAAAGGACGCACAAGGAAATTCATTTAGTCTTGTTGATTTTAATCGAGCAGGACTTCCTTTGATGGAGCTTGTAACTGAGCCTGTTATATATGATGCAAAGACTGCATCAAACTTTGCAAAAGAGCTGCAGCTCCTTTTACGTTCACTAGGAGCAGGGGAGGCAAATATGGAAAAAGGTGAGATGCGTGTTGAGGCAAATATTTCAGTATCTGAAAACCCGGCTGCGCATACTCTGCCATCAGATTTCAAAACATTTGGAAAAAAAGTAGAAGTAAAAAACTTAAACTCATTCAAATCAGTAGAAAGAGCTATCGAGTTTGAGATAGATAGACACATAGACATATTTGAGCAGAGAGCTGTAGAGATAGAAGCAGGCAGATTATCAGCTGATGCCGATCAAGATACTTTGAAGTCATTAGGACTTGCTATCATACAAGAGACGAGAGGTTTTGATGAGACTACAGGTAAAACATTCTCACAAAGGGCAAAAGAAGATTCCCATGACTATAGATATTTTCCAGACCCAGATCTTCCAAAGTTAATGATTTCTGAAATACCTGAGTTTGCACCTGAGATTTTGAAGTCAGAGCTGAAAGCATTACCTTGGGATTTGCGTGCAAAATACATCGGTGAATTTGAAATGAAAGAAGAGGACGCTGAAATGTTTGTACAAAATTCAGAGTTCAGAGATTTCTTTGAAGCTGTTGCAGAAAAACTAAAAGATAAAGAAAAAATAAAACTCGCTATCAACTATATAACATCTGACATTGCAGGCTTTGTAAAAAAGTTTTCAGTTGAAGGTGTAAGTAATGGCATAAATATACCAGCAGATATTTTTGTCGACACTATAGAGATGATTGCAAAAGGTGAGTTGGTTTCAAGAGGTGCAAAAGATTTGATTGCTTTGTTTTGGCAAGGGGTTGATGTTGCCTCACAAGTTTCAGGACAAGGTTCGCTTGCTGGAAAAACCGCAAAACAAATTGCTGAAGAAAATGGCTTCATACAAAAAAATGATCCCGAAGCTCTTGCAAAGATGGTGTCTGAAATAGTAGATGCAAATCCAAGTGTAGTGGCAGACTATAAGGCGGGTAAGGAAGCAGCACTAATGTTCTTTGTTGGTCAGATTATGAAGATGACAAAAGGTTCAGTAAATCCTCAACTTGCCAAAGATGCTATTTTAGAAAAACTTAAGAATATTTAATATCTTAGAACTTTTAAAGCTTGCCTACGGTTAATATTGATATATAATATTTGTATATGGCAAAATTAAACATCACTGAACAAGAAGCATCACCAGAAAATATTTCTAGTGCTCAAAATATTACTGAACCTATAAAAAGAAAAGGCAAAAAGAAATTTACAAGTTTTGTAATTTTCATTCTATTCATTGCGGTACTAGTCCTAGGATATGGTTATTATCAAAAAAAGACAGAGCTAAAGCTTATCAAGGATCCAAAAGCTCAATCTGAGCTAGCTAAAAAAGAGGCAATGGAAATAACAGAAAAGCTAAAAGAAATTGTTATCCTGCCAAGTACTGATGAGATACCGGAAATTTTGACAATCAATGATGCTGAGCTTGCAGTAAAAGAACAAGCAAACCTTGAAGGTGTTGTAAATGGAGACAAGATACTACTTTACTCTAAAGCGGGCAAAGCATACATATATAGCCCATCGAGAAACATTTTAGTAAACATATTGCCGGTATCAATGCAAAGGCAACAGGCTACTGCTGAAAATCAGCCACAACCGAGTGCTCAACCAAAAGCAACATCGACAACTACTCCAAAGGCTCCAGCTGAAACGGAAAGCGACAATTAAAACACTAGAAACCCATACAAAGTATGGGTTTCTTTTATATTAGTTGAGATGTTATAATTGAGTGCATACAATTATAATTAACAGTATAAATACAGACATAATGACAAAGACAAAAGTAGCCATAAACGGAGCCGGTAGAATAGGTAGAGCTTTTTTAAAACTAGCAGTAGAGAGACCTGAACTCGAAGTCGTAGCTATAAACGATCTTGCTGATATCAAAAATATTGCTTACTTGATGAAATACGATAGTGCTTATGGTAGAAGTAACCTAGATATCAAGGCTGATTCTGAAAAAAGCGTTTTGAATATAAATGGTAACGAAGTTGTATATCTAAGTGAAAAGGACCCTGCGCTTTTGCCATGGGCAAAACTTGGAGTAGACATAGTACTCGAGTCTACTGGTTTCTTTACTTCATATGAAAAGGCTAGTGCGCATATCACCGCAGGTGCAAAGAGAGTGGTGCTATCAGCACCAGCAAAAGATGAAGCTGGTGGTCCACAAGCATCCACTGTACTTATGGGCATAAATGTAGATGACATATCTAAGTCACCTATAACCTCAAACGCATCTTGTACTACAAACGCTGCAAGTCCACTCATCTCTATACTCCACGAAAAGATTGGTATAGAAAAAGCTATCCTAAACACCACTCATGCTTATACTGCTAGTCAGTCACTGGTAGATGCACCCAACAAAAAAGACTGGAGAGAGGGCCGGGCTGCAGCTATGAACCTTGCACCATCAACTACAGGTGCTGCTATAGCAACTACAAAAGTCATCACTGACTTGGCTGGAAAGTTTGATGGTATATCGGTTAGAGTTCCTGTTGTTACAGGTTCGCTTGTAGATATCACATTTATCTCAAAGAGAGAAACAACTGTAGAAGAGGTAAACTCAATACTTCGTGAAGCATCAGCGAGTGATAGATGGAAAGGTATTTTCGAAGCTACAGATGAAGAGCTAGTATCTAGAGACATAGTTGGAAATCCTCACGCATCAATCGCAGATCTAAAGATGACAAAGGTTGTAGATGGAAACCTTGTAAAGGTATTGGCTTGGTATGACAATGAAGGCGGGTATACTCACGCTCTAGTTCAACACGTTGTTGAAGCTACAAAGCATTTATAAACCAAATGAATATATTCATAGGATCAGATCATGCTGGATACGAACTCAAGAACTTTCTATCGAAAGCTTTGGGTAGTATTGGATATAGAGTAGTGGACTGTGGCGCTCATACTTACCAACCAAGCGACGACTATCCTATGTATATATCAAAAGTGGCAAGAGCTGTCTCTGAGTCTGAATCAATAAAAGATTTAGATGAAGAAATGATATCTGAATCAAAATCAATCTCTGATTCAGAAACTGATGAGACACGAGGTATTGTCATAGGTGGATCTGGGCAAGGAGAAGCTATGGTTGCCAACAAGTTTACACATGTTAGAGCCGCTCTTTGTTATGGAGGAGAGCGCGCTGAGGAGATAGTTGAGCTATCAAGACAACACAATAATTCAAACGTCCTTTCGCTCGGTGCAAGATTTTTGTCTGAAGACCAAGCCTTAGAGTTAGTTTTAAAATGGCTAAGCACACCTTTTTCAGGCGACACTAGGCACGTTAGAAGAATACACAGTATAGATAAATTAGAAGATAATCATCAACTTTATGAATAAAGACGAAATCAAGCACATTATACCTGCAATACTTCCACGCGATTATCAACAACTTGAAGAAGAAATGAGTCTTGTGGCAAGTATAGTAAAGTGGGTGCAGATAGATATTGTTGATGGAAATTTAGCACCAAACAGAACTTGGCCTTTTGTAGGTGACCCTGATGGCAATTTCAAAAAAATGGTTAGACAAGAAATGGGTATGCCAAACTGGGAAGATCTAGAGTTTGAAGTTGATATGATGGTTAAAGATCCTACTTTTATGATTGATGAGTGGATTGCCGTTGGAGCCTCTAGGATCATTGTTCATAAAAAAGGTCTTTCAAATGACAAAGTGGTTGAGTTGGCGAAAAATGTAAAAGACAAAGGTGTTGAGTTTATGCTGGCTTTTGAATACGAAGAAGGACTTGAAGCTGCTCGTGAGATACTTGTAGAACTTATAAATCTAGACCTTGTAGACGGGGTACAATGCATGGGTATAGAACATATAGGTTTTCAACATCAGCCATTTAGTCCAAAAGTTTTGAATTTTATAAAGTCTATAAAAACAGAATTTCCTACACTTAGCGTCTCGGTGGACGGGGGAGTCAATCTCGATAATGCTCGAGCACTCATAGATATGGGAGCTGATAGACTTGTTTCTGGATCATTGATATTCACTTCAGATATGCCGAGAGACACTATAGAGCACCTAGAAGAGATATGCATCGGAATCCAGTTAGCAGATAACAGTTAGCAGGTAGCAGATAACAGTTAGCAGGTAGCAGATGACAGGTATCAGTTAACAGATAACAGTTAGCCCGACAAAATTAAGAATTAAGAATTAGTCCGGCAAAAAACAGGGGTAAAGGCAGAAAGCAAAAAATATTTAGCAATACAAATTTTAAAACAATGAAAACACTTATAATCACAGCTCATCCAAGTTCAAAAGGTTTTACTCATAAGATAGCCGACGCATATAAGCGTGGTAAAGAATCAAAGGGTGATACAGTTGAAGTGATAGATTTATATAAAACAGAACACGAGCAATATTTTCTTAAGTATGAAGAGAAATCTGACATGGGTAAGCCTGATCCAGTCAGAGATCTGATGCATCAAAAGATGACAGAAGCTGACAACTTAGTATTTGTACATCCACTTTGGTGGATTGGTATGCCTGCCATCATGAAAAACTGGGTAGATGTAAATGTGTCAGCTAGATTTGCTTTTCAATATATAAACGGACGACCTGTAGGTATGATGAAGGGTAAGACAGCGAGTGTTTTCATAACGTGCGACGGTGCTTTCTGGATCTACTCGCTAATAGGCTTGCCGTTTATGACAATATGGCGTTTTGGCATATTGGGACTATGCGGTTACAAGGTTCAAAATATAAAAGTATTTTACGAAAAGTTTAAGCGTACTGAAGCAGAGCAAAAATCATTTCTTGCTAAGGTGGAGAAGTTGGCGATTAAAAAATCGTAAACAATCCCAGGTGATTCTAAAGTTGCACAAAAGTGGTAAATAAGTCATAAACAAAAAATAAAATGATAGAAAATAAAATAAATATTTATAAAATATTAGTACTTGTGGTTTTGATAGTACTAACTGGTATTGTAACTTTTGTTCCAGGGTTGTTTTTTGTTGCACCCGATGCCTCTGCTCCAGTTATAGTAAAGTTTGAGAATCTTACGGAACTTGTAAATATTCCTGATAGATCCAATACGGCTTTGGAGATAGGCGGGGAGGGAAGAAAGACTGCTTTAAATGTTGAGGTTGTAAACACAACCGAGTCTAGACAACTTGGATTGTCAGGGCGAGAGGGTATTGTAGATGGTAAAGGTGTGCTCTTTGTATTTCCAGAACCATCTCTCTATAACTTCTGGATGAAAGATATGTTGTTCCCACTAGATATCATTTGGATAAATACTGAAGGACGTATAGTACACATTGAAACAAACAAAAGTCCTGAGACTTATCCAAACGCATTCGCACCAAAAGAGCCAGCTCAATTTGTACTTGAGACCTCAGCAGGCTTTGTTGATTTCTTTGGCGTGAAGGTTGGAGATGAAGTAAAGTTCAAGAGTATATAAATTTTGCGAGAGGCAGCACGCGGAGTGAAGTGCAGATGTAAATCATTAAATAAAGAGAAAAACCACCCTTGTTCAGGATGGTTTTTCATTTTTGGTTGTGTCTATAAGCCGAATTCTGTACTCACATAACGACACTTTGCCGAAGCATTGTACCTGATATAAGTGATAGTAATTTATCTAGGCCATATGTTGCCACATGACTCGAGCGACTCTCATTACATGTGCCACGAGGGCAATATATAAAGCACGGTCTTGCACTCGGATAAGGATTTTGCCGTTTCACCTTGAGTTTGTTTATACAATATACTCAAGTTAATCTGTTGTACCAGATCCATATATCCTTGAGGATATGTGCGTCACTGCTCGCACCTCTTAGCTTGCGCTAGACGGGGGTTACCCGCTACCTGTTTCTCGTACTTTGCATCTATATAAATTCAAAGAAAGTTTAACCTAACTTTAGAATTTCTTCAGGAGAGGGAATACGAGAGAGTGTTCGGACTTTCCTCTACATCAAGACTGGACCCGAAGGTTTTTCTTGATATAGTAACTATCCAACACAACGTTAGTATTATACCATTATTTCGTATTTCAAGCAAACTAGTGTAATATATAGCCTATAATATAAGTAAAACCGTGAATCGTATTTTAAAGATTTTTCATAAGGAAATAGCAGGCATCCACCAGGCAGCGATACTTATCGGTGCCTTTACTTTTCTTTCACAGATCTTGGCACTAGTAAGAGATAGACTTTTGGCACAATACTTCGGCGCTGACTTATCACTTGATCTATACTATACAGCTTTCCGTATCCCTGACCTTATATACGCTTCAGTTGCATCACTGGTTTCCATATCGGTACTCATACCTTTTTTGAGTACAATGCTTGAAAGTAAAAAAGAAGAAGCAAAAAAATTTCTAAGTGCAGTATTTACTGTATTTGTTTCAGGAATGGTTTTGGTATCAACGGCAGTATTTTTTGCAATGCCGTGGCTTGTAGGAAAACTTTTTGGCGGTCTAGGTGGACCAGAGGTATTGTCAGAGCTCGTTTTCATATCGAGAATGCTTTTGCTTCAACCTATATTTTTAGGTATATCAAATCTCTTTGGAGTTGTTACGCAGATAGGGAAAAGGTTTTTTATATATGCACTTAGTCCTGTCTTTTACAATCTATCTATTATATTTGGTCTGGTTGCGCTATATCCGCACTATGGTCTTCGAGGTGTAGTGGCAGGTGTAGTCATAGGAGGACTTTTACATTTTCTCATACAGATTCCATACAGTATAAAGGCAGGTTTGTTTCCTTTATTTACATTTGATATAGATTTTAGAAAAATGCTTGAGGTTGTAAAGATTTCTATCCCTAGAACTATTGCACTATCAGCCAATATGATTGAGTTAATAGTCATCACTGCTCTTGCTTCTACACTGGCAGTAGGTTCTATATCCATATTTAATCTTGCTTTAAATCTACAATCAGTACCATTTGCAATAGTAGGAGTGAGTTATGCATTGGCAGCTTTCCCAACTTTGTCTGCCTGTTTTGCAAGAGGGGAGAAGGAGCAGTTTATGACACACATTGCCACCGCTGCTAAACACATTATCTTTTGGTCTATACCAATCACCGCACTCTTTGTTGTACTTAGAGCGCAGATTGTCAGAACAGTACTCGGTACTGGAAACTTCAACTGGGAAAACACTCGTCTTGTAGCTGCTTGTTTGGCGCTTTTTGTCATATCACTAGTTGCACAAAGTCTAAAGCTTTTGTTTACAAGAAGTTACTATGCAGCTGGAAAGACAGCTAAGCCTTTGATTGTAAATATTTTATCTTCAATACTCACTATATCATTACCTTTTATGCTTTTGAAAATGTTTACCACTTTCGACAGTTTCAGATTCTTTATGGAATCTTTATTTAAAGTTGAAGGTATAAAAGGTAGTGAAGTCTTGATGCTACCTCTTGGATATTCATTGGGTACCATTTTCGGAGGAATAGCTTTCTGGGTAATATTCCAAAAAGATTTCGGAAAAATGCCGAGACTTTTCAAAACTCTTTTTGCAAGTTTGCAGGCAGCGGTTGCGGGAGGTTTTGTTGCTTACATAGGTCTCAATTTACTTGATGAATGGTTCAACCTTAACACTTTGGCAGGTATATTTTCACAAGGACTCATTGCAGGGCTTCTAGGTATAGGAGCAACACTACTAGTCTTCAAACTTCTAAAGAATCCAGAGATTGAAGAAGTCTTGTCAGCACTAAAGCAAAAAGTTTCTAAAAACAAGATAATAGTGTCAGAGCCAGATAAGATTGAGGTTTAGCAAGTCTTTATCTCCTCAGGAGTACCTCTCTTGAAAAGTTTATTGATAGCTTTGATAGCTACGAAAACAGAAAGTCCTACAATCAGGAAGTTAACCAGGTTGTTTATAAACGATCCGTACTTGATAGCGCCAAATGCAAATGCGCTGAAGTCAGGTTTTCCAAATGCCATTGCAATGGCTCCCATAATGATGTCTTTTACTAGCGAGTCTACAATACCGTTGAAAGCGGTTCCTATGACGACACCGACTGCAAGTTCTAGTGCATTTCCTTTGACTGCAAAGTCTTTGAATTCATCGAAGAAGCTTGTTGCTTTTCCTAATACTTTACCACCTACTGGAGCTATTTTTGATATTGGGTCCATGATTTAATTCTTAATTACTAATTGTTAATTGCTAAGGTCCATTCCAAGATCCAATTCAGTTGTAGTAGAAGTTTCAGTTGTTGATGTCGCGCTCTTTGAAGCAAGTGCACTTTCAATTATAGTCTTTAGGGCCTCATATCTCTGAACTCCTCTTACTACAGTCTCGCCATTGATGACTAGTGTAGGTGTAGACTGTATATTCATAGCACCTGCATCACTTGCATCTTGATCTACGATAGCGTCGTATTTTGAACGATTATTCTTTAGATCTGATTTAAATTTTTCTACATCAAGACCTATCTCTGTTGCATATCGGTCGTAGATTGCAAACCTGGCATCTTCTTTCAATCCTATCTTGTTCCATTCATCTGTACCTTCGAAAAGTTTGTCATGCATTTCTTTGAACTTTCCTTGTTCATTGGCAGATAGTGCCACCGCTCCAAGTTCTTTTGATTTTGAATGTATAGGGATAATTCTAAACACAAAGTCTATACTGTCTCCGTACTCAGCCAAAAGTTTCTTTAGTTCAGGTTGCATCATTCGGCAAGCAGGACATTCAAAGTCTGCAAACTCAACAATCTGTACTTTAGCATTTGCACCTTTGATACGAGGCGACTCTTCTCTTACTAGTCTGTCTTCTGCTAATGCTACAGGCTTAGATGTGTTTCTTGAAGCACCACTAGCAAGAACCATACCTGCTATGATAATAATAAGTGTGATTACTCCTATAATGGAGATTATTTTTGTTTCTGAATTCATATTAAAGATTATATCAAATAATAATGTGTTAGTTTACTGTTTTTTTATGAAGTTTTGTTCTATAAATTTCCTTGTGAAGCGAGGTACTTTTTATGTCTAAGCATCAAAAGTATGATAACTGAGAATGCTGTAAAAGCTAAAAGGGGAATGGTAATGAATCCAAAATACTCTACATACTTTGTCGTACAAGATACTCCTGTCTCACAAGGTGCTAAGTCATCAGGTATGATTTTATAGTATAGAAGGTTGTGATACACGGCGATGGTCCAACCTATAAGTGCTGGCCAAAGTACAAAGAGGTAAGTATTTTTATCTTTTACAATGATGCCCGTAGCAAGCGCTATAGCTAGAGGGAACATAGCTATACGTTGATACCAACAAAGTAAGCACGGCTTATAAAGTAATACATCACTAAAGAACATACTTCCCAGTGTAGCTACTATGGCTTGTAAAAGTGCTAAATATAAGGCGTTTTTGCCAATCCAATCTAATATTTTTTTCATATTAAAGATTATATCAAATAAACACAGTTGATAGGTAATAAAAAGCCGCCCTTTTTAGGGGCGGCGGCGGGAGAGCTGAACTCTTGGTTTTGCCAGTTGACGATATAGCTCAGGGTTTTTTGAATATAACCCCGATAACCCTTTTCTCGCCATTGGTGAGATGGAAGCGATCTACTGGATCCAGTCTCTCGTCAACCCTGTACCTGTTAGATGACTCAAGGATGATCCGGTAGAAACGTGGAATCAACAGGAGCTCAAATAGAACCTGCCTAGAGAAAAGATCTTCATAGCAGTCGGATTCGACGGCTATTGAAAAGCCTTCCTTAGATTTCATGTGTCCAAACAGAAGGTCCATTTGGTGCCCGAACATCAATTGAAAAGTGACGTTCATGATCTCGTCGATATCTTTCATGTCTTGCCTGAAACCGTGGACTTGAAGTACCTTGAGAATGTGCTCATGTGGTGTAAGCCGTTTTTCTACTAGAGGCTTTCTAGCCCCAGTTTGACCTGTAATTGTTGGTGTAGCTGTATCAGTTGGCATCGTAACTATCCTTTCGTTTTAGTGTGTTTCTGAAAATAACAAAACTGACTCTTGCCAGTTGTTATGAAAATACCATAGGTTGGTGGTGTTGTCCACCAGTGTTATTTTTGGATAATGCTTAAAAATAAAATATAAATATTGAAATATCAAACATTTAAAATATATGAAAAATCCAAAAAAAAGAACCACTTGCGGTTCTCACACATACATATTTCCGATTACGAGTGGTCCCGATTTCGGATTCGGCGTGGCACTTTCGTACCTTGCTTACTACCTTGCCTTTCGTTCGCCACTACTCAGCAAGAAATCATTGTTGTGTTTAACGCAAGTGGTTCAAGGAAAGGATATCACCTTATGTTTAAAGGTCAATAGATGGTTTGTGGTTTTAGGTATAAAAAGCCGCCCTTTGTAGGGCGGGAGGTAAGCGAACAGTTTTCTGATTTATCCCTGTTCGGTTTAGATTTGGGTTCTAACGACAATTTTGCCGTCGATACCTTTCAGTCCATGAACTGGTTTGAAAACAGGTTGTTGATTCTTGCCATCAACTGCACCATGGTTGCAGTTCGAGAGTCTTCCTTCGATGATTCCTCTGATATACGGATCAGAGACAAGCTCTAAGGCCAGACGCTGGGTTTCATCTGTCAAATCCATTGAAAAATCTGCTGGATTTTGACCACCGGTGTGATGGGTAATGAAGTGTAACCATTCGATACTTGATAGAAACAACTTCCTGAGTTGGTCGTAGTGAATGGCTGTAGGGTCGAATCCTGCCTCAGTTATCATATGCATTGCACTTTTTTTCATGTACGGGTACTCCTTTGTGTTTGGTGTGAATGTTCAAGCTGATACTTACCAGCACTCTGTTCAAAATCATATATTAGATTTAGGAGTTTTCTTAAAACACCCAATGATATTGAACAGGTGATGATAACTAGCAGAAAACTTTTTTCTTTGACAATGTCACGTCTTTATAAGTTTTGTTACGGCATATCTTTTCAGTGCTTAGACTTTTTCTATTGTCTCCATTGTCTAATATGAAATCAGACACATGTTTGTGAATGCTTTCAAGTTGCTCTGAGAATATTTCGGGTAAATGATTTTCGGGTTTAGACATGTTTGTATTAAACTCAAACACTGTGACAGGCTCTGTGTCTAAATGACTTTTTATAAAAGCTAAATCCCCATCTTTATTTATTGATTTGTTTATAACGTATCCGTGCGGAACATTGAAAAAGGAAAGGTGCTCCATGATTTGTTTAGCTGATTTTATAGAATGAATAGTTGGTTCTACTGATACAATAGCGAAACTAAATCCTGTTGGTATACCTGTAGCCGCCGCATCACTACTTGCAATCATGTCTACAACTACCGATTCATCCTCTTTCAGTTTAAGAAAAGGTAGATAGACTTTTAGCGGCGTACTCAATGAGTGACTACATCTATTTCCATGTAGGATAACGTCATTGTGCGGGCCGCTAGACATTACTTTCAGTTTGTCGCTCATTTGCTCTGAATATTTTTTAGTGAACTTATCTTCAGGTGACAAAGAAAACTCAGGGTGTACTGATTGTCTGAACAAGTCGCTATATACATGAGTTTCATAGCTCATGTTGTTTTCTCCAAAGTTCTCCAATATGAAAGCTGTGCCATCTGTACCAAAATAGGGGAATGAGTCATCATCAACTCCGAGGTTATATGTCAGATCCATATTGTGGTCTGAATCAATGGCTAAAACAGTCTTTCCTTTAGAAAGTAAATACTTGGTGTATAAATGACTTAGTGTGGATTTTCCACTTCCGCCTTTGCCTAGGAATCCTATAATCATGCTCATACTATATGCAAATGAGTTGCATTTGTCAATAAATTTAAGATGGCTTATTTTTGAAAATAAAAATCCGCCCAGATACCTGTAAGGGTATAGTGGGCGGGGAAGTCAGATCAAGGTCTGACAGGTCTTATCCATGTGGGTCTCCAAGAAGGTCAAGCGCAACGATGGTTACACCTTCCATGAGCAGATGCTCAAAAAGTGCATCGGTCCAGCCTTTGATTTCTTCATTGCTAGGCTCAGTTACGGTGTATCCACTTTTGCATGTGAACTTGATGCAACAGCTGCATGAGTGATCGTGAGTAATGATGACTCCCATCCGTGACTCGACAGTTGATTGAACATAGTGCATGAAGCCAAACACTTTGCCGGCACAGTGAAGTGCAGTGTCGTTGTCTTTTGCACTACCAATCACGAACGACTCGTCATGCAACAAGCTATGTTTCGTGAATGGATCAAGTCTCGATCCAATGTGTGCCATGGCATGCCAGACAAGTCCTGGAACCAACGGGAACTTGTGGCTCAGTTCACCGAGAGTAATCAGAAGGCTTTCCCTGATTTCCCTGTGACTTGTTGCGCCTTCCGAAGGCCGATAGTAATTCAAAGAAGTCTTGAACGGCTCGATAAGAGTTTTTCCGACAGTGTCGAGGAAACTGATATAGCGATCCTTTGCTCCGGGAAGTGAGAAGACTCCTTTGCGCTTGAGTGTGTTCATCATGTTGAGTACTCGCTCTTGATAATGCACGATTTCTGGGAGAGGGCTTGTCACCCATGGGCTAGTTGTTGGATTGAAACCTGCAAGACGCAGGAGATTAGCTGGACGAAAGTCCAGTCCGTTAGATGGGGCGGTAGCTGTCATTGCTCGGATGATTTGAAGGTTCTATTTTCCTCGCTTCGGGCAGCAACTTTAGTGTTGCAACTGATTTGCGATTAGGATATAGTATAAGAGATTGAAAATACTGTCAACGTAGTATGATAAGATAAAGATAATAAGTCAGTGGTTATGTGCAGAAGGTGCCCTAGATTAAATATTCAAATTTATTTACAAATATGCCAAAAAAAAGAAAAACAGATTTAAAGAGTAAGGGTATAACATGGAGTAAGGCTTTGTATTCCGATATATTTTCTTCTTGCAATATAAAATCAACAAAACCTCGTCTAGCTGTACTAGAAGTATTTAGTGAAGCTGGTCAGCCATTATCAGCTGAAGACGTATTTAAAATAATTAAGAAAAAGACTGGTAAAAATCCAGACATTGTTACTATATATAGAGCAATAGAGATATTCGAAAAAGGAGGTTTTTTACTTAAGGTTGCATACAAAGATAAAGTAAATAGATATGAGTTTACTGCTGACCCAGAACACCACCACTGCCACCACGCCATCTGCGAAGGGTGCGGAGTGACTGAGCATATAGAAGATGAGGAGATTGAGAAGGCTCTAGAAGTTCTCGCCAAGAAGTTTAAGAAAGTGAAGTTTGTAAAAGAACATAATCTAGAGTTTTTTGGTAAATGCACTTCGTGCAAAAACAGTTAACACTTATCAAGTAGCAGTTAACAGTTAAGGTCGCGGCAAGGAAGATCTGTAATCGAAAAATCAATGATAAATAAAAAACTTTTCACACTGACAGTTTGCGCATCAATATTCTTACTTGCACTGCTAAGTGTGCCAAGTATGACTTTGGCAACATCAGTGCAGCAGACTGCACCTGAGGCATCTGCACAACAGCTCGAACAAGCTACCACAGAAGACATTGTGCCTAAAGTTGACCTTGTGCTCGACACTCATCAGTTGGTAAAAGCTAGGGTCATAGAGGTACAGTCCAGAGAGAGTAAGCTTATACCAGGTACTAACATAGACGCGGTGCATCAGACTTTGGAGATTGAGATCTTGGAAGGAACGATGAAAGGGCAAAAAGTTGTTGTGGAAAATGATCGCTTTGAACTCAAAGAAGATGGTGTCTTCTATTTGCAGATCACTAGCTATCCTGATGGGCAGGTGACTTATGCGGTGGCTGAACCGTATCGTATTGATAAGGTTTTGATGTTTGTGCTTTTGTTTATAGTGCTGGCAGTAGTCTTTGGAGGAAAACAGGGTGTACGGGGTCTCTTGGCACTCGGCGGTAGCTTCTTTGTTCTCTTCTATATCTTCTTGCCGGAGTTACTCTCTGGAGGTTCGCCTGTGTTTTTGAGCTTGGCGGTGTCGTCCCTGATCATTATCATCGGTTCATATATCACTCATGGTTTAAACAAGACTACGACTTCAGCTGTCATAGGTATGATACTGACAATACTCTTTACTGGGTTTATGGCTATGTATGCAGTATCGGTGACTAAGCTTACAGGTTTCTTTTCTGAGGATGTCGTATATCTGCATTTCAATACTGATGGAAAGATAGACATGGCAGGGTTGCTACTCGGTGGTATCCTAATCGGACTTCTAGGTGTGCTTTATGATGCAGCAATAGGGCAGGCTGTAGCTATAGAGGAACTATCAGTACATGCACCACATCTATCTAGACGAAAGCTTTTTGAGAGAGCGATGCGTATAGGTAGAGAACATATAGGTGCACTTATAGACTCATTGGCATTGGCATATGTAGGTGCGTCACTTCCACTTCTATTGCTTTTCTATTCAGCAAATACAACTTCTCTAATGAGTGTATTGAACAGAGAGGATTTCTCTACTGAGATCATACGTATTATCATCGGAAGTATTGGTTTGATATTGACTGTACCTATCACATCTTTTGTATCGGTAATGATGTTGAAGAAGAAGGGTTGTGAGGGTAAGGGTGGTAATGGTACGTCGGGTGCGACTGCAAAACATGTGCACAGTGAAGACTGTGAGGAGGAAGGTGAGCTCGTAGGGCATAGTAGGTTGTGTGGGTGTATGAGGAGGGGGTTGAGTGAGGATTTATAATTCTCTTATGTATTAATGCTGAGTATCTTTCGGGCGACCAAGAATTACTTGCTTTTTATAATATCGGATAGTATGATATATAAAGCTATCCGATATTAGATAAAAGGGCGCTATATATGAAAAACACACTTATTTTCAAAAGAATACAAGAAAAATTATTTTTGCTCAAAAAAGCACGACCTCTTTCATCGCATGTTGTAAAAAAACTACGTGAGGAGTTTTCTATCGAAATGAACTATAACTCCAATGCAATAGAGGGCAACACGCTAACTTTACGTGAGACTATGTTGGTATTGCAACAGGGCATAACGGTCAAAGGTAAGTCTTTAAAAGATCATCTGGAAGTTAAAAATCAAGCTGAAGCAATCAATTATCTGTATGACACTATTGGCGCTAAGAAAGACATACCTGTGAGTGAAATCATGATAAGAAATCTACACAAGTTGATGGTGCAAGGTATCGACGGTGTAGAAGCAGGGTCATATAGATCACATGATGTTCGTATTACGGGTTCAAAACATATACCACCACCTGCATTTGAAGTTGCCAGCAAGATGCATGATTTGATCAAGTGGTATAAGTGCAATGAAAAAAAGCTAGATGCTATAACTTTAGCAACAGAGTTCAAACATCAATTTGTCCATATACATCCATTTTCAGATGGAAACGGCAGAGTGAGTCGGCTTATCATGAACATTATTCTTATGAAAGCTGGATATCCTATAGTGGTTATACTTAAAAATGATAGAGCAAAATACTATAAAGCCTTGCAGAAGGCAGACAAGGGGAACATGGATGACTTGGTATTTGTTATCGCTCAAGCTACCGAGCGTTCACTTGATCTGTACACTAGGGTAATAGGTAAGTCTACAAAACAAAATACACTTGTAGCTCTCTCTAAAATAGCGCCACTGACTAAGTATGATTCTGAATACTTGGGCCTTCTGGTACGTCGTGGAAAGATTGCTGGTGTAAAAGAAGGTAGAAACTGGAAAACTTCTAGAGATGATATACAGAGGTATGAGATGAGTTTGGTGAGGAATAGGAGGTAGGGTGGTGTAAGCTTGAAAAAATGGCCATGGCGGGCTTTTTTTCTATATTCCTTTTGTAGTTTTTATATAATCCAAATACACCTCTGCCTCTATAACTGCAAGATAGGAACTTTCTTGATACTTACTTATTTGATTATTTTGGTAACTAAATTTATTGATATCAATTTCACATACACTCGCTATTTCTGAAATGGTACTTCTAGTTTTTATTGATAACTGGTTGATAATACTATTTGCGAGCTTTGGTACATGTTCTATATACATGTTGTATAAAAGTCTTTCTGGTGCAACGCAGTCAATATTTTCAGTTTTAGTATTTTTAATACCTATGACTTTTTTAAGGAGATATTCTGAAATATATGTTTTATTGCCATTATTAATATCATCTAGACAATCCTTTGCATCATCAGATATTTGGCGTATGGACAGGTAATACTTATAGTATTCAATGATCAAGGGTTTTAACTTCTTCACTAGCATTGCTTTTTGATAACGAGAGTATTTACTGTTTGAAAATATTGCTAGTTTCGAAGACATGACTGCTCCAATTGCATGGACTATGGATTTTTGGCTAAGTTCATATATTAGACCGTTACAACTTCTGTACAACTTTTTATGATTATAAAATATTGATAATTCATCACTGTCCTCGTCATCTGGTTTGTACTCAAACAATTCGTTGTGCATCGAGTGGTAGACTTTAGACAATCCTAGTAAACATTTTGACATCGTAATCTTTGCATCAGATACAGTTTTAGACAGACTGATAAGGTTGCTAAGTTTTTCATCACCATCTTCTACGTCATCTAAAAAGGTATAACTTGTCCAGCCATAAAGCATGGCTTTAGAAACCTCAGTAACCTCTACCGGCAGTATAGTTATGCACTTTGAAAACGACTTATACCACTCAATAGATTCTGATACTATCCAGTGTTCTAGGTTCTTATCAATCTTTGAATGTTGCTTTATGTCCAACACCAATAACTCTGCATTGAATTGTTTGATGATTTCTGCAGAGTAAAAGTTAGACACTTGCCCACGGGGCAAAACTATATTACTTAATGATATCAAATTGGATAGCGATACTGACAGGTAGTATGACAGAGGGATCAATCTCGTGGTACGTGTTCCATGTTTTGAATCTAAATATAAAGGTTCAATAGACTTATATTTCCTCAAGTATGTCAAAATAACTATTTTTAGCGATGGGAATATTATATCCCTGAATTTTATGCTAGATTGCCGGTATAGATTATCAAGGATATTTGATTTTGATGATGTCTTTATACAATCTAGTTTGGCTTCACATAAGAATATCTTTTTAATAAATGTTGCCACTGTTCCATCAAGTTTATCAATCGCAAGTAATTTCATATCAAATGAACCAGTGCATTTAATGATTTTACACATTATGTATGTATCAGAAATATAATATTTAGATAGTGGCACTTCACCTCGACTCAAGTAATTTTCAATTTTAGTTTGGAAATACTTATCCAAGTGGTCTGGCACAGAATTTATCGATTTTAAAACACTGTATATGTTTGAATGTACGACGGCGTCATTGTCGGTCCATCTTTTGTCTTTTGTGAAGCTATTCATTATCCATGTTTTGTAATATCCACCATGGTCGTAGCATTGTTTTAATGCTCCTATATATTCTCTTGTTGCAGATACTAATTTGTTGTACTTAAAATCATCTTTATTTTTCTTCCTAAAATTATATTTGTCTCTGATTATTTTATTGAGCCATAAGCAGTGTATACCTACCGATGTATCGTCAAGATCATTTGGGTAAATAGGCGTGACCAAACTATGCCTCTGGTAATTTAATTGATATTTAAGGTCAAACTGGCTGTTGATGAAATCGGTCGACTCTCTGGTGATCTTCAAAATTTCTTCGTGGCCCTGCTTACTTATATTTGAGTTGATAAGTGCCAATTGCAAAGTTTCTGTTGTCAGCAGAGTGTTGAATATCGAAGTATTATCAAATGACACTCTGGGATTTAAACTTTTTCTATCCCCCTTATTATCATTTTCTGAAATGTGTATTGATTTGAAAAAGCCATCCTGATCTTGGAGGCGTCTGATAAGGTTGATGTGCAGTTTTATTAGAATTTGTAAAAGTAGATTCTTCAATGTCTTTGTTTGTTTTATCGATACCTTCTTTGAGATTGGTATTTAATGTGTTTTTAGGTATTAACAATTCAAATGTACTTCCTGAACCGACTTTGGAAATGATTCTTATTGTCCCGTTGAAGTACTTCTCTAGATTGTGTTTTGTAGCAGAAAGACCTATGCCACAACCATTCAGTTTTTTGGTTGTAAAAAATGGTTCAAATATTTTTTCTTGCAGATCAGTGTCCATGCCTACACCAAAATCTTTTATGGTTATCTTTATCTTATTGCTATCATTGTTTATCCAAATGAAGACTTTTCTTTCTCGTGAATCGCTTATATCTGAATACGAATCTATAGCATTTGATACTAGGTTATTGATTATGTGAGAGAAGATTACGTAGTTACCTGTAAAGTTGTATTTTCTGTCCTGATTAAATACGAGGTCAACTCCAATTTTTCTTGCTTTTGATTTTAGTATACTTATTACATCTGATACCTCTTTTGTGAGTGAAAACATTTCAGACTTATCATCTATCCGCATCTGCTTTTTAGCTTTTTCGATAAGTAAGTGTATTTTTTGAGTTGACCGGATCAGGTTGTTTAGATTATTATTTAGTGAACTGGTTGTATCGTCACCTGATTTTTCATACCTGTTAGATATCTCCATGGCCATAGTGCTCAAAGGGGATGATAGATCGTGAAATAATCCGCTAGATAATCTACCAAACTCTACAAGCCGGTACATGTGATTTATCTTTTCTAGTTGAGCCTCTTGAAGCTCCATCGTCTTTTTCTTAACAGTTTCGTCGAGATTATCTCTTTCTGTTTTGAGATCTTTCTCAGATTTTCTAGCCCTATCTAGTGACTTATATATTTCTTTGTTTGAAAGCCAACAGATTGCGGATATAGACAAGAATATGAACCCGTACTCTATGGTGTTTATGAGAGTGAAATCATAGTCTTTCCAACTTTTAGCTGAGGCAAAGGGGTTAATGCCTTGGAAGTGAATACTTAAGAATGAGAGCGTGGTAATGAGTATGCTAATGACTACAGCAGACACAGGATTTATGAGTATGCTTACAGTAACAACTATAAGTGTCCACATGAGTATGGCTGATGGAAAATCAAATCCCCAGACTAGCTGAGTAGTTAAAACTATCAACGATATGCTAGCAACAAATACCTTTATACAAATCTTGCTATAACCTTTCTTGGATAGAAGCAAGAGTAGGGAATAAAAGATAAATATTGAAACCATTAAGACGAGCGGTATTCCATCATACCCCTCGTCTTTGATTGCAAATGTGAATACTAGTATTACTAAATGTATCCCAATAAGTGATATAAGTGTCAGTAATGAAATGTTAAATATATATTCCTTCCGGTATAAATCTTCATCTTCTGTGTGAACAGGTTTTGATAGATACTTTATGAGTCTCTTGAATATATTAGACATTGTTTTACAGCGCTATATTTATCCTTAGCGAATAGCCTTCAATATACTTGCATATCACTTTGCATGATGTGGTAAATCATCAGTCTCCGCTCCATGGATAATACTGCAGATTTGTACCACTATCAATGACCGGGTTCTTGTTGCTAGATTCAAGTATGTTCTTAATCATGGTGATTGGTTTTAGGTTTATAAATAAAAGCTTATCTGAAAATGCTAAAGGTTAATTTATAAAGCTTGATCTGTCTGTGTTTGAATTCGGTCCATATCTCCAAGGTATAAAATCGTAAGTCAGCAAGAGTTACGATTTTAGCCCTCAGAGTATGAACCAAAGACTACTGACAAACACAAGGGGAACGTTCGACTTTGTTCCCATTGATAATCATACTGATTACACATTAAGAAAAGTTAAAATATAAATAAATTTGTGATAATGTTAACTCATTAACAATAGTATATATAAATATATGCCAAAAGGAGTACAAAAAGGAAAAGAAAAGAAAAAACCAAAAAAGAACGCAAAGAAGTAATCTCACAGAGAAGTAAACCCCAACAAGATTTTAATACAAAACTAAACTGCATGCACAAAACATGTGGTTTTGTTTTGATGCAGTGTATTTGTTTGATATAATACGTATATATGTTGCTTACAGATCAAGAAGTAAAAACACTAGAGAAAAAGGCCAATGATATTCGTATCAGTATCATCGAAATGCTTGCTGAAGCGAAGTCCGGTCACTCTGGAGGACCACTCGGTATGGCTGATGTCTTTACAGCTCTTTACTTCAACCTCCTAAAGCACGATCCTAAAAACCCTCAGATGCCAGAGAGAGATAGACTAGTGCTCTCAAACGGCCACATCTGTCCAGTGCTCTATGCGACTATGGCACATGCTGGGTATTTTCCAGTCAGTGAGCTTCTGACACTACGTAAGTTCGGCTCAAAGCTCCAAGGTCACCCTCATAGAGAGTTTTTACCATCACTTGAAAACAGTTCAGGTCCACTCGGCTCAGGACTTTCACAAGCTGTAGGTATGGCGCTAGCTGACAAGATAGACTTCGACAAGCTATCACCACGATATGTTTATTGTATGCTCGGAGACGGAGAACTCAACGAAGGTCAAAACTGGGAAGCACTGATGCTAGGTGCCAAAGAAAAGCTCGGTAACCTCATTGCTATAGTCGACCGAAACAATATACAGATAGATGGATACACAGAGGACATCATGCCTTTGCTTCCACTTTATGAAAAGTTCAAAGCATTTAACTGGCATGTACAAGAAGTAGACGGTCACGACATGGACTCTATAGTCACAGCAGTCAACAAAGCCAAGTCTGTTTTTGAAAAGCCATCAGTCATCATCGCTCATACTATACCCGGTAGAGGTGTATCATATATGGAGAAGCGCTATGAGTGGCACGGAGTTCCACCTGGCATATCAGATATTTCAGGCGCACCAGAAAAAGCACAGCAGGTTAAGGTGGCACTAGATGATTTGAAGGATTAAAAGATTTGATTGATTAGTTAAATGATTGAGTGTTATCTTATCCTGATAAGTCTCTACTTCAGGTATTCAAAAAGTGATACAATATAAAGCATATAAACAAATCATTAACATAACATGAACAAAAGCAAAATATTCTTGGCGGGTGTAGTTGTCATATTATTAGCAGGAGTGGTTTCATTTCTATCATTTGACTACCTAAGGGTGCCGGCAGAGTCAAACTTCGCTTTTGCAAGTCAGTTTAAAACTAAGCCTTGCTACATGTATAGTGACTTGGAACTTCTAGAAGTAGAAAAAGCGCAGATCACTGAGGACACTACAAAATACAGCGCAGATTTAAATACTTTGCTAACTAGAGACAAAAAAGTGGTAGCTGAGCAACTTGCTTCTAAAAGAGCAGAGTTGAAAACCCTTGAGTCCCAACTACAACCATCATCATTAAACTCTAAGCCAAGTTCGGGATTGTTAAAACAACCGGTAGGTCAAAATATCAGAACTACTATTGGTTCAAACACCAATCAAAATCCTGTGCTTACCTCTGGTAATAGTGTAGATCTGTATGCACAGCAACAAGAATCATTAAAACTGCAGATATCAAGGTTAAATTTTGAAATCAATCTGCTTACTCCGACAGGTATAGCTGCACAGACCGGTGCTCTAAAAGATGAGTTAGGCAGTCTCAAAAAGGCAAGTACAAAAAATGCTAGAGATACTAAAACAGCAAGCTCAAAACTTTGTCCAGTACAAGACATAGAAACGATGACACTTAACCAAGCGGATTTTGTTTTACCAAATCAATCATGCTACACAAATGCAAATATTGACCTGTACACTAATAGACTAGCTACTCTAAAATCTGTCATAAAGTATGCGCCTAAAATCATTCAATCGAAAAATGATGAGCTAGCAAAGACTAATGCTACTATCGCGACTCAACAAAAAGCATTGGACACCCTGATTGCTAAGCCTAAAAAAACATCTGCAGACAATAAAAAAATAGCTACTTTGACAACGCAGATAGCTGGCCTAAACGAAACTGTTTCTAAAATTAACCTGTCACTAGGAAGACTCAATCAAAATTTGAGTGTGGCAAATCAAAACAATATGCTACTTACTTACTCTTTGGGTGTTGCCAGAGCTTCGATATGTGCTGATGGTGTTAATCCAACTAGCAGTGGATCGGGTGTTATAAATCCACCAGTAAATCCTCCTACAATACCTGAATGTGGATTAGATGGTGCGGGTCAGACTATAGAGCCTTATCAATGTGATAGCGGTGAATATGTATGTGGTGGCTCTTGGGAATGTAATACAGATTCTGGAGGTGGTTCAGATCAATGTGAGGTAGCGGGGTGGAGATTTGAAATAGGTGGTTTTAAAATAGCTGGAAATCAATCTGAAGCTCAAGCAGCATGCGATCTAGACTCAGATAGTTGTAGAGGTGGATATACTTATGTTGACATTAGAGATACCAGAACAGCTTATGAAAGATCTCAAGATCCAGGACCTACTTATGCTTGTAGAGCTATACTTCCACCAGAACAAAGTCATTGTCAACCAAAAGAAATTCGTTGTAGATAGATTTGGCTTTTAAGCAATTTAAAAGAGCGACGCAATAAAAATTTAACAAAATAAAACTGTATTGATTGTGACTCTATGTTATAATCAATACAGTTTTTGTATTAAACAAATGAGTATAAACAAACATTACATCAATCAACATGTACTAGGTGATATCAAGAGCCTTGAGCAAGTACCGATACGAAAAGGTTTCGGTGAAGGTCTTGTTGAAGCAGGGGATCTTAATCCAAATATAGTAGGTCTTTGTGCTGATCTTACAGAGTCTACGCAGATGCACTCATTTAGAAACAAGTATCCTAAGCGTTTCGTGGAGATAGGTATAGCTGAACAAAATATGGCATCAGTTGCATCTGGCATGGCATCTATGGGTAAGATTCCTTTTATCACTTCATATGCAATGTTTAGTCCTGGTAGAAACTGGGAGCAGATCCGCACTACTATCTGCTATAACGATCAAAAAGTTATCATCGCAGGTTCGCATGCTGGTGTTTCAGTGGGACCAGATGGAGGTACTCATCAAGCTATTGAGGATATCGCTATTACTCGTGTCATACCAAACATTACAGTTATCGTGCCATGTGATGCTGTTGAAGCTAAAAAAGCTACACTCGCTATTGCGAAGAGTTCAAAAGACGGAGGAACTGACACTCCTGTATATATCAGGCTGGGCAGAGAAAAAAGCCCTGTCGTCACTACTGAGGATGCTCCTTTTGAGATAGGTAAAGCACAAGTGGTGTATGAGCTAGATGAAAATGAGTTCCTAGAACTAATGTCTGCACAAGGAGGGGAGTCATCAATGACATTCAAGTTAAATCGTGACAACAACATCAAACACGATGTTGGTATAGTGGCATGTGGAGTCTTGTTATACAAAGCTATAAAAGTTGCAGAAGCTTTGAAGCTTGAAGGTGTTTCTGTAAAAGTTCTCAACCTTGCAACTATAAAACCCATAGACGAAGAATCACTGATAGCCCTTGCAAAAGAGACGGGTGCAATCGTCACGGTAGAAGAACATCAAGTGGCAGGTGGCATGGGAAGTGCTGTTGCTGAAGTCTTGGCTAGGCATGCACCAGTACCTATGGAGTTTGTCGGTGTACACGATAGGTTTGGTCAATCAGGCACTCCTGATGAGCTGATGGAGGAGTATGGTATGGGTGAGAAGGATATAAAGAAGGCGGTGGTCAAAGTTTTGAGTAGGAAGTAAAATTATCCACATTTAACGCCGTATTTTCTCTTATAATTCTATGTAAACGATTCATTCATGATATAATTTATCAAATGAGTGAGGGTTTATTTAACAATAGAAAATGCTTTTTAAACTTGATTAAAAAATCATTTTTAATACTTTTAATTGCTTTTACTTTTCTACCTCAAAATCCAGTAGGTGCACAAGAAGAATTCACAACTGGATACGAAAATGAAGTAGGATATTTTTCTAATATCGACAACACTTTATCTACTATTAAAAACATTTACTTAGATGCTTACGGTCAACTGTTAAGCGCTCTACTTAATGCAACAAATAGTGTTTTTAGTTTGGTAACTAATGCTCTGGGCGTAGAGGGTCTAAACTCAGTAGATTCATCTAATGTGGCTTCAGTAAACAGTTTAGTAGCACAAGCAAATGTCATAAGAGTGCCAAGTCAGGCGAATACAAATACTGGTACAAGTACTGGTGCAAGATCGGGGCAGGGCACTGCAAGCACAAATACTGGTGCACCAACTACAAGAGTTCTAAGAAATACAGGCATAAGAAACAGTTCAAATAACAATGTAACTCAAGAATATATTGAAAGTAGATTCCTCGATATTATAGGTATGATACCAAGTATAGTTAGAGGCTACTCATCATCTGTATCTAGTCAGGGATCTACAAATCAAAACTTTTTACCACCCACAGGGATATTTTATCCTCAGTTTGCTTCATACGGGTATACAAACCCATCTAGAGACAGTGCTTCTATCTCTAGTGTAAATACTATTGTAAGTGAGAGGGTGTCTAATGATATCTCAGCTTTAAATAACAGTCTGTTACCTAGAATAGAAGAGCTTGAGAACTCATCAAGTACTGGTGGTTCGTCGCAGTGGGATGATATAGATGGGGTCGGTATATCTTATATGGATGGGAATGTGGGGATTGGTACAACGACACCAGATGCAACATTGGTTATTTCTGATACAAACACAGCCAGACCTTTAAAACTTTTGGGTATATATGGTACAAATGTAGAGTTTGTTGTATCAGATGAACCACCAAGTGTTTACGCGAATGTTGACGCGGGTGTAGGGTCACTAGGGTTTTTAAACTCAGATTCTTATCTTGGAGGTCTATATACAAAATATTCAAGTGTTGGTCGTTGGGGAAAGGTGTTACACAGAAGGGATGATGATTCAATCCTATTTAATTTTGATAATTCAGATGGGAAGCAAATGCTGTTTGATCAAATCGGACTTAGAATGCGAAAAAATGTTTACGGTATAGACGGTATTGACTTAAACGTTTCCGATGAGGGTGATGGAAATCTCAATCTCTCAAGCACAGAGGATGGGCTGTCTACATTTACAATGTCTGATGACTTGTACGATGAAAATGTCAATATTTCAGGTGATGGATCAGCTTATTTTGCAGGCAACGTTGGGATCGGGACGACGGATCCTCAAGCAAATATCGAAATTAAGAATGAATTAAATGCTTCATTATGGCTATCTTATGGTACAGATAGATCAGGAAGAATTAGTTTCTATAACGGTGATGGAGATGAAAACGCTTACTTCTTATCTGATGATGATCTTAATAATTTTCAAATAAACACGGATGGAAGACCTCTATTGCTTCAGCCTACAGGAGGCAACGTCGGTATCGGCACCAACAACCCAAACCACGCACTTTCTTTCAGTACTGCAGGAGCAACTATTGGTATTGCAGATCAGTTAGCTTATGACGCACCAGGAGGAGCATTGACTATCACAGGGGGTGTTGGTACAGCCGGAGGTAATGCAGGAGGAGATTTGATATTGAAAGGAGGTAATTCATTTACAGGAGAGAGTCATGCAGCAGGAGATGTAAAGATTTATGGTGGAGTTAACAACTTTGACTCTCCATTGTATGGTGGTGCTATACGTATGTATACAGCCGGTGCAGAGAGGTTTACTGTGTTAAATGATGGGAATGTGGGTATTGGCACAAACAACCCCCTTGCAAAACTTGATATAGCCGGAATAAATGAGTATAACTACGTTCGTTTGCTTACACCATATGGTGACTTTACGAATGGGCTGTCTATTGCATTGAATGACAATGGAGAAGGTGATGGTTTCGGTTTAATAGATATGAATATGAATCCGGAAGAAGGGTTTAATATTACTAAAAATAATGGTCAGGGGGAATTTTCTCAGTTTGGCCTGGGATCAGAAATTAGTTTCACTACTCAAGATTCAAACACCGGACTTTCGGCATCTGCATATTTGTCCACAGGCGGATTTTCTGTTACAGGAACAACAAGTGTTACAACATTAAACATAACAAGTGGTATCACCTATGTAGGCTCAGATAAGTATATGACTATGCAAGGTGGTACAGTGTCTGATGCTGACAACCTAATAGGTAACAATTTCTTCGTGGGTATAGGTGCCGGCGAAGGTGTTATACCTTTCGATGATTCTATACTTTGCCTTGATCTGTGTGATTTTGGTGGTACTGAAAATGTTATGATTGGTAAAAATGCTGGGAGTGGTGCTACAAATGTAATCAGATCAAACTTTTTCGGTACGGGTGCTGGACAAGGTGCAATCAGCGCGGGTAATTCAAACTTCTTTGGTAACAATGCTGGAGCGATTGCAACTAATGCAAGTTACTCAAACTTCTTTGGTAGTGGTGCTGGACAAAACGCAACCAATGCCGGCAGCTCAAACTTCTTTGGTGTTAGCGCGGGATCAGGGGCAACCAATGCCGGCAACTCAAACTTCTTTGGTGGTAGTGCTGGGCAAAACGCAACTAACGCAATCAGCTCCAACTTCTTCGGTCAGAATGCAGGACTTAGTGCAAGTGGTGCAAACAACTCAAACTTCTTAGGTGCAAGTGCGGGAAACAGTGCAACCAATGCCAGCAACTCAAACTTCTTTGGTGTTAGTGCGGGATCAGGGGCAACCAATGCCAATAGCTCAACTTTCTTCGGTCTGAATGCAGGACTTAGTGCAAGTGGTGCAAGTAACTCAAATTTCTTCGGTCTGAATGCAGGACTTAGTGCAAGTGTTGCAAGTAACTCAAACTTCTTTGGTAACAATGCAGGGTCTGGTGCTATCAGTGCATCTGGATCAAACTTCTTCGGAATCAACGCAGGAGCTGGTGCACACACAGCAGGCAGTTCAAACTTCATTGGTGGTGGTGCTGGGCAGAACGCAACCAACGCAAGTAACTCAAACTTCTTTGGTGGTAGTGCTGGGCAAAACGCAACTAACGCAATCAGCTCCAACTTCTTCGGTCAGAATGCAGGACTTAGTGCAAGTGGTGCAAACAACTCAAACTTCTTTGGTAACAATGCTGGAGCGATTGCAACTAATGCAAGTTACTCAAACTTCTTTGGTGTTAGTGCTGGGCAAAACGCAACTAATGCAGCTAATTCCATATTCATGGGTATTAACGCTGGTCTTAATGACACCGTAAACAACACCTCAGCAAACCGTTCATCCATCCTTATTGGTAACTACACCTCAACTGGAGGATTCTCAAATAGCATTGCTATAGGTCAGGGTGTTAGAAACTCAGCTGTAGACCAAGCTGTCATAGGTAGAGTATTGTTTCTATCGGGCATAAGTTCATCAACTTCAGCTACTTCTACGCCTATGGCAAACGGTAGGCTAGGTATTGGCACATCAACCCCAACCCAAGCTCTCTCTGTCGTTGGTACAGTCTTCGCTTCAAACCTCCTCGGTGGTGCAACCACTCTTTCAACAGATGCCAACGGTAACATCATACGTTCACCATCAGATCAATCTCTCAAGGAAAACATTACTACTATAGAAAACGCATTAGACAAGATATCACAACTACGTGGTGTATCTTACGAGTGGCTCGACAAAGCACGATTCGGTTCATCTACTGAAATTGGCGTGATTGCCCAAGAAGTAGAGCAAGTAGTACCTGAAGTTGTATCATCAGGTGGTGAATACAAATCTGTAAAGATAGCAAACCTTGTTGGACTCATCATAGAAGCTGTTAAGGAGTTGAAGGAGAGGGTTGATACTATGTTCGCTTGGTTTGGTGGAAATGGAAAACGTCTAGATGTGCAAGGTCTAGTGTGTGCAGGTGACACTTGTGTTACCGAGGCTCAGATGGAACAAATACTTAAAAACTACTTGAATGCTACAGGGCAGCAATATAGTGTGCCAAATCAAATTGTGGATACTCAAACTAATACCCCAACAGAAGAGTCAGGTACTCCAAGTGCAGGTAGTAATGATGCCAATGAACAACCATCTGAGTCTGCTCCTCCTGTTACGGCACCTGTAGAACCCGTCTCAAGTGCACCAGAAACACCAGTTGAAACATCCTCAGAGCTATAGTCTTAGAGTATTAGAACCTCGGGTAAAGTCTTAAAGGTAAAGTCTTAAAGATTAAATCTACCTCCTAATAATATATTTCTCAATCTCTTTTACTGTACCACCAACCTTTTTTCTAGGATTACATATATTGAGCGGGTCAAATATATTTTTAATATCTATAAACATATCGTAAATCTTTGCGCCATAAAACTCTTCGAGGAAAGGGGAGCGTATGATACCGTCACTGTGGTCTGCACTCATATTACCACCAAGCTTATTGACCAAAGTAAACACTGATCTAGACAGCTCAGTAATCTTTTTTACAACATGTCTATCAGCCATATCAAATACTGGTATGACGCGAAGTGCACCATCACCTATATGCCCGTGGAACCCATAGTTGATACCTCGGCTTTCAAGGATATTGAGTAACTCAGGTATGAAAATATCAAACTTATCTATAGGTACTATTATATCTTCGATGCAAGGTATTGCATGCATAGTGCCTTGTACATCATCTCGCATTGCACCAAAGCTAGAACGTCTAATGGCCCATAGTGCATCGTAATGTGATTCATCTGTTACCATGACTGGATGCATACCAGTTTCTTTTACTATTGCTTCATATATACCTTTAGCTTTGTTGTCTACATCGTCTTTTATATGACCTGTAAATTCAGCTAGTATGATCAGATGAGTCTCTGGTCCAAAACATTGCATTGCTATTTGACCCTCAGCTTGTTTGAACTTTGTAGCACTTCTAAGAGTATTTATATCAAATGTTTCTACACTTTCTGGTCTACCAGTCATGACAGTCTTAAGTATTATAGGTAAATGATCTAGTGCATCAACTGGTATGGCGAGTAACCTCTTTTCAGGATTGAAGCTGTGAAGTTTTATCTTTGCAGATGTAACAATACCTAGAGTAGCTTGGCTACCAACAAAAAGCGGAGCCAAGTTATATGTATCATCTTTAGGATTGTAGACTCTTTCTATACGATATCCTGACGCGCATTTAGGCACAGGTCTTTTTATTGCTGATATATCATTTGCGTATTGGTTTAGTATCCTAGCAATACTTCTATATATCTTGCCCTCTGCAGTTTGAAGCTTTTGCTTGTCTGTGAATTCTATAGCAGTGAGTTTTCCAAACTCGTATTCTTCACCATTTGTAAGTACAACTTTTACTGATTCTACATTGTCGATGGTGGCACCGTATAAGATGCTCTTTTCACCTGAAGCATTGTTACCAATCATACCGCCTATACCACATATATCTTTTGAAGAAGTATATCCAGGAAAGAAAAGATTGTGCACTTTCATCTTTGCTTCCAGGTCTCTATACATGACACCCATTTCTACTATGGCATTTTTGGCATTGTAGTTTATATCAAATGAGTTCATGTACTTTGTCATGTTTAGCATGATGCCAGTATTTAGTGATCCACCAGACATACATGTGCCTCCCGCTCTAACAGATATGGTGATGTCTGAGTTACCAAGCCTTCTCGAAGTACCTTTACTTTGTATACTACCTTGGCCACTGTTTTTATTTGAAAATGAGAAAAGTGATTTTATCTTATTCATCAAATTATTTTCATTTGCACCGACGATTTTTGATCCACTCGCCCAGCTCATCATTGATACTTCTCTCAAAAGAGCTTGTATTTCCATCTTGTTTCTAGGGTAGACAACTATGCTAGGTTTAACTACAAATGCACTGGCGTCGCTAGAGTGCATGGTCAAAGTTTGATCATCTATACTAAAATCAAAAGAATTTTTTTCCAGAAAATTTATTACAGCTAGTCTTTTGTCCTGCGTATTCATACTATTCACGCCATCCATACTCTTGCTGTGAAAATCCTTTTGTTCATTCATATGATTTATATTTTAGTTATTTGCCAGTCGCTAGGCGCATTTTTTAAATAATCCTGTAGCTTGTCCTCACTCAAAAGTCCTGCTTGAGCACCTACATACTGGCACACACTCATAGAGTTGATAGAGCCCCACTTCATTGCTTCTTCTATACTTTTTCCACGAGCTATTGCAGTACTGAAAGTAGAAGCAAATGCGTCGCCTGCTCCTGTTCTGTCCACCGGCGCAGAAACATCAGGGTATATAGGGAGATGTAGAAGTGAGCCTGATTCGTCAAATGCATAAGATCCATTAGGTCCATCTGTTATAACTGGTATCTTTACGCCAAGACCCTTCAGACCATTTAGAAGTTCTTTAACATCTTTTGATGGATTCTTCAGTATCAATTGAGACTCTTCTAGATTACAAAAGAAAAGCTCTGATCTTTTGTATAGTCCTGAAAGCATTTCATATCCGAACTTAAGTTGGTAAGTACCAGGTTGAAATACTAGTTTTATATTTGGATTTTTATCTAAATAAATTTCTAAATCTTTATGAAATTGGATTGAATTTTCACCAAGAGAACTTAGATAAAGCCACTTGGTAGATGAGATGTCAGGTAGAGAAAGAGGGAATAGCTCGTGTTTTATAAGTATTGTACGCTCACTACCAAACCAAAGTACATAATGATAGTTTGTCTTCAGGCCTTTGTGGACACCTATATACTTAGTGTATACACCATCAGTTTTCAACTTATCTATACACTTTTGACCATTTTCATCATCACCGACATGCGCTATAAGCCCAGAGTATAGACCGAGTCTCGAAGCTGATACTGCTGCATTGGCACTGTTGCCAACTGCCACAACCTCTTCAGCTGATTCAAAAGGGAGCTTTGTTCCAAAAACCATACATATCTCAGTCTTCTGAGTATCTTTATTCAAGGTCTCATGCGCGTCTTTCAGTTTTATAAATGCATCGATAACGATATCTCCAATCGCAATAAATTCAGGTTTCTTAAATATATTCATATGCGAATTATTATAACATTTACATATTAGTTTACATACATTATATATTGACCTTGTGATAAAATAAGAAGATGTCAACAGGCGTAGAGTTTGAAGAAGACCCTATTCTCACTAGAAAGACCTTTCAACCGGTCGTCCCTGTTCAAAATGCAAACCTAAATAATTATCAAAACTTTTTTGTTAATAAAACTTCTCAAGCAAAAACTGGATTCGGAAGTGCATCTGATAAAAATTGGGTGGTCAGACTGGTACTTAGGTCTAGGATAGTCAAAACTGAAGTTCAGGCGGAGATAGTTATCATAGTAGCTATAGTCATAATGTGCTTACTTTCTTTATATTTTTTCACTAAAACCTTTTCACAGGGACAGATTCAGACCATACGTATAAATAATGTAAGTAAGTAGTGGTATAATAGTTTACAATATAAGTAATTCGTACTTATAAAAACTAATATGTCGTTTATATATTACTAATATGTTACTAAGCAAATTTATAAGAAATAGTGTAAATGTATGTAGAGCTCAAAGTCGTGTGGGTAAATTTGCTACTCTCGGATTTACACTTATTGAACTCCTTGTGGTTATATCGATAATAGGTTTACTTTCATCTGTAACATTATCAAGTATGGCTGGCGCGCGTATGAAAGCTGACGATGCAAAGAGAAGTCAGGAGTTGGCACAGGTCAAGATTGCATTGGAGCTTTATTTACTTGCCAACAATTCATACCCAACTATTTCGTTTTTAGACAATAACTCTTTTTCAGAAGACAAATCGCAGTTAACTTTCGGTCAGTCGGTACTAGGTATATTTACAGATAAAGTTTATGCGCAAAGCGTAAGTCAGGGCTGTGATTATTTCAATCAGGTCTCGCAAACATTGATCAATAGAGGTTTTATGAAGACTATACCAAGAGATCCTAAAAATTCTCCTTCCACGGGTGTTTGCTATAAGGCGTGGTCTGACGGAAATAATATTGCGGTCTATACATATTTAAATGAAAAATATGCCACAAATGCTAATTTAAATAAAAAAATTGGTTTTGTACTATCAAAAAATTCTGAAGTCAATATAAATATGGCTCAAACAATATGTACTAATACTAGCAATAGTACTGGAGATCCTTTTCCTGTAATATCTCCGACAGGTTCAGGTGGATATTGCACTGGTACTTTGATTGCTGACAAAGTCCTAGGATTTACATCAGGTTCAGAGGTTTTGGCAGGAGGGGGTGTCATTACAGGCCAAGGATCATGCTCGGATCCACAGTATACAAACCAGGCATCTTGTATACAAGACAGGTCGTATTGTTCAGATCCACAGTACACAGACCAAAGTTCATGTGAAGGTGCCATGTGTGGTGGTAGTTCAGCATCCTGTAGCGATTCAAATTATTACGATGAATCGTCATGTACCAATGCAATGTGTACCACTCCTGATGGATACGTATGTACAGATGGGTCAATTACTGATCAATTCACATGTGAAAATGCACAATGCACTACAACTAATAGTGGCTGTAGTAACCCATCTTATAGTGACCAATTATCATGCGAAGGTGCACTTTGTACTCTTTCTAATGATTATTGTGACGATCCTTCATATGGTGATCAGTATAGTTGCGAAAGTAATGGTTACAGTTGGAATAGTGGAACTTATGAGGGAAATTGTGGATATTCGTGGTCATCTGAATCAACGACTGCTAATTGTGGATATAGCTGGTCTTATGTTACTGGGTCCACAAATAACTGTGGTTACACTTGGCAACCAGGCACTGAGAGTACTCCTTGTGGAAACACTTGGTCTGCTGTGTCAGGAGGTATTTGGACACCTTAAAGATAAAAGCTCATAATATGGCGGACCCGCGAATCTATTACATATATTTGCCTTTTCTGGAAAAATAGATATAATCAGGTGACCATGAAATTGACTATAGAAAAAAGAGCAGAAGATGCTACAACTACTAGAAATAAAGGTAAGATACCCGGTGTATTTTACGGACCAAAGGCTACTTCTACTGCTATCGCTGTAGATGCTACCGAGTTTACAAAAGTTTGGAGAGAAGCAGGTGAGTCATCAGTTATCACTCTAAGTGGAGTAGACGGAGACCAAGATGCACTTATCCAAGACATACAAAAAGATCCAGTTACGGAGCTTATAAAACACGTTGACTTTTACGTTATTGAAAAAGGTAAGAAAGTTCAAGTTGCGGTACCACTTGAGTTCGTTGGTGTATCTTTCGCTGTAAAGAGTTTGGGAGGTTCACTTATCAAGGTTCTTCACGAGCTAGAGATTGAAGCTATGCCAAAGGATCTTCCTCACGAAGTAGAAGTAGACATCTCTGTGCTAGCTGATTTCGATGCTCAAATCAAAGCATCTGATATCAAACTACCATCAGGAGTTACTCTTATAACAGAAGCAGACGAGATTGTTGCACTTGTAAACGCTCCTAAAGACGAAGTTGAAGAATCAACAGATTCTACTATAGACATGACAGCTATCGGCATATCAGAAGACAGAGGTAAGAAAGAAGAGGAAGCTGCAGAATAGTCAGACAACAAGCTTCATAAAACATTCACATATTGTTAATAAACAATAAAAAGACCTCGCTCTAATAAAGATACGAGGTCTTTTTATATTGATGCTTATAAGTTATAATCATTATCATGTCTGTTAGAAATACTATGTCAAAAAAGAGCTTTTTATTTTTATTAGTATCTGCAACTTTTGCTTTTTCAGCACTTATTTTTGGTATTTATTATATTTATAACTCAAGTATTGCATTTGCTCAGGATCTAACTCCAGAACAAGAGCAAAAGCTTAGAGCTGAACTCCAAAGCATTGAAGCCGAGATTGCCAAGCAAGAGTCAATACTAAAACAAAAACAAACTGAAGGTGCATCTATAGCCAGAGATGTTTCTATACTCAATGCCCAGATAAAGACTGCTCAGCTGAAAGTCAGATCTCACCAGCTAAACATCGATAATCTTGGTAAGGATATCAACGTCAGAAACAACACTATAAGTGCCTTGGGTACTAGGATTGATAAAAACAAAGGATCATTAGCTCAGATCATACAAAAGACAAATGAGATTGATGATTATAGTTACGTTGAAGCAATGCTCGGCAATAAAGATATATCAGAATTTTTCATAGATTTAGACTCATTTGCTTCTATCAAAAAATCCATGCAGTTCAACCTCAACAACATCAAAGAGGCTAAAAATGAAAATGAAACTGTTAAAAAAGAGCTAAGTACAAAGCGGGACAAAGAGTTGGACTTGTTGGCAAGTATCGCTCAGGAAAAGAAGAAAATTGAGGTAGCAGAAGCTGAAAAGAAAAGGCTTCTAAATCTAAATACAAATGAGCAAAAGGGATATCAGTCAATCATAGCTTCTCAGAAACAAAGAGCTAGTGAAATACGTAATCAGCTGTTCAGATTGAGAGATGCTGGTCCCATAAAGTTCGGAGATGCAGTTGTCTTGGCACAAAATGCAGCAGCAAAGACAGGTGTAAAAGCAGCTTTTGTACTTGCAATCATACAGCAAGAGAGTAACTTGGGTGCCAATGTCGGACGTTGCTACCTTACTGCTGAGGACGGATCTGGTGTAGGCGCATCGAGTGGTAAAGTCTTCCCGAACCTGATGAAGGCTAGTAGAGATGTACAGCCTTTCTTGAAGATTACAAAGGATCTCGGTTTGGATCCTTACAAGACATTGGTTTCTTGTCCTTTGAGTGTAGGGTTTGGTGGCGCTATGGGGCCCGCACAGTTTATACCTTCTACTTGGCAGATATTCGCCAACCGTATCGCTGCAGCATTAGGAAAGCAGTACTCAGACCCTTGGAATCCACAAGACGCTTTCATGGCCTCATCTATGTATCTTGCGGACCTCGGAGCTACTAGTGACAACTATACAGCACAGAGAAATGCAGCTTGCAGGTACTACTCCGGCAGGTCTTGTAGTGGAAGCAACACCTTCTATGGAGACCAAGTTATGGCCAGAGTTCAGGCTATTCAGACTAATATAGACATCTTGAATGCTAATTAGGGCTTTTTGTGATCGGTCAGTGTGTCCTTATAATTTTAGAGTCCTAGTTTCGCTGATAATGACAGTTGGCGTTAGACGCGTTAATGAGATGTTCCTGTAAGTTTGTATGGCTACATGAACAAAGGGAAAAGAGATATAATTAGCAAATGAAAATAATTGAGTTCTATCATAATGCTCGACGACGTGCAGAACGTCGAAAAAGTCCTTGGCAATTTTTGCTTATCATCTTTGGTTTTTGCGCATGGATCGCTATCTGGTACCGACTTTTTAATCTTATTTGGATTATACATGTTTATATTTATCCTAGTCATCAATTCTCTGAATTTTGGAATGGAGATGAGAGCGCAACAAGTTTACTACTTAGCTTTCTTATGATGTTTGCATTAGCACCCATATCAATGATTAGTGGTTTTATGCTCTCGAATATTTTATTTTGGCTAATTGCTCCAGCAAGAAAAAATTTTGAGAGGAACCAAGGAACACTCACATACGCTACATCTGGCTTACTCAAACCGTTGAAATGGTCCTTGCTTGGAATTATCATTTCAATCATTTCAGCCAACCTACTTCATTCTTTGAAATAATCAAATAAGGTTTCTGACGGGAGACAGCAACCCAAAACCAGCCAATTTGCCTTTTTTACCCCCATCATGTATAGTACTTGTCATGAAAGCCGATATACATCCTACATATTATTCAAACTCAACTTTCACATGTGCATGTGGAGCTGTTTATCCTATTGGTTCTACAAAGGAGAAAGTTAGTGTTGAAATATGCTCAAACTGTCACCCATTTTATACAGGTACTGAAAAAGTTCTAGATGCCGCTGGTAGAGTAGACAAGTTCAACTCAAGAAGAGCAGCTGCGGGTACAGCAACAAAAGCAAAGAAAGTTTCAAAAAAGTAACTACATAGAAAACCGTTTGCTATAATACAGTAACGGTTTTTTATTTTGCTCGATAGCGCGAAACCAGCCACAACCACAAGAATCCAAAAAACAATAAAATGGAAACAAACGAATTAAAATTTATACAATACACTCCAGAACAAATGTCGGAGTACAAGCAAAACCACAAAACAAGTTTTTTTGCTTATGAATATGAAAAGCTTCTAGCTCAAAGAGAAGAGGTTTTACTGATGCTAGAAGATGAGAGCTTGAAAGCAATGGCAGAGGAGGAGCTATCTGATATAGACAATCAGCTACTTGGTATGGTGGACAAGATAGAACAGATTATGAAAGAAGACGAAGAGGCGGATCAATACCCATCTGAACTTATCATGGAAATCAGAGCTGGGGCGGGTGGGGAAGAGGCGGCACTTTTTGCTGAGCAACTTTCACTGATGTATCAAAACTATGCTATCGCTAAAGGTTGGTCTTCTAGGATTGTTGAGTCATCTGAAAGTTCTTTGGGTGGCTTCAAACAAGCCTCATATGAGGTGAAAGGGCATGAGGTATACAAATATTTTAAATACGAGACGGGAGTACACCGAGTACAGCGTGTCCCTGCAACTGAAAAGTCTGGACGTATTCACACATCTACTGCTTCTGTAGCAATCCTTCCTATCCGTAAGAAGTTTAAAGTCGAGGTAAACATGTCAGATATAGAAGTTGAGCTTTCACGTTCTGGTGGTGCTGGAGGGCAAAACGTAAACAAGGTGGAGACGGCCGTTAGACTCATTCACAAGCCTACAGGGCTTGATGTGCGATGTACTTCTGAGAGAAGTCAGCTAAAGAACAGAGAAAAGGCTATGCAGATTTTGACAGCCAAGATTCAACAGCTAAAAGAAGAGGAAGAAGCCAAAAAGTTCTCAAAAGACCGAAAAGACCAGATAGGAACAGGGGATAGATCTGAGAAGATCAGGACTTACAACTTCCTACAGGACCGTATTACAGACCACCGTATCAAGCAAAGCTGGCACAACATAGAGAACATTATGCTTGGAAACATTGGCCCCATCATCGATGCATTGCTTTCAGCTGAGGCAAATGGGTTCTCTGGAGGGGACGATTCTGATGATGAATAATTTGCCTAAATACTCAGGTAATCGGCGCAAAACTATCGGCTCAAAGGGGTATAAAACCCGTACATGGCCATGGTTGCAGTCTGCGAGCCTTTATGTTAAACTGCCCGGTACATATGTCAGCAAATACTGAAACAAAAAAACCAGTCATCGACGCCATGTTTAACGTGGGTGCTCATTATGGCTTTGTAAAATCAAGAAGACACCCAACTATAAAATCATTTATCTTTGGAGTTAAAAATAAAGTAGAAATATTTGATCTTGAAAAGACAGAAAAACAATTATCAGAAGCAATGGACTTCGCAAGAAGCGTAGGTGCAAGTGGAAAGCAAATTATATTCGTAGGTAGTAAAAGTGAAGCTAGAAACTCTATAAAAGAGGCGGCTGATCGTATTGCTCAACCATACGTAGCTAGTAGATGGATTGGTGGTACTCTTACAAACTTTGATAACATCAAAAAGCGTATTGAAAAACTACTAGACCTTACTAGTCAAAAAGAAAAAGGTGAGCTTGCAAAGTACACTAAGAAAGAAAGAGTTATGATTGATAGAGATATCACAAAACTAAACAACCTTTTTGGTGGTATGACTTCTGTAACATCACTTCCTGGAGCTATCTTTGTAGCTGACTCAAAGAAAGAGCACATCGCAGTAGCGGAAGCCAATGACTGCGGTATCCCTGTTATCTCACTATCAGGAGCAGACTGCGATATTTCTATCCTAAAGTATCCTATAGTAGCTAACGACTCATCTATCGATAGTGTTAAGTTTTTTACTGACAAGATTGCAAGTGCTTATGAAGAGGGTAAAAAGCTAAAAAAAGAAGCTTCACTATCTAGTGCTAGTTCATCAGCTCAGGCACCAACTTCAGCTAGACCATCTTCTGTAAAGTAAACATCTAAACAGATATATCTGTTTATTTTACTATTCATTTTATTCCAATTATTGATATAATAAACATTATGACATCATCAAATATTTCTATGGATCAAGTTAAGGCGCTTAGAGACAAGACAGGTATCTCTATTATGCAATGCAAAAAAGCACTTGAAGATGCGCAAGGCGACGAAGAAAAAGCAATAATTTTCCTTAGAAAAAAAGGAGCTGAGATTGCAGCTAAAAAAGGAGATAGAGAGTTTGGTGGTGGTGCAGTACAGTCTTATATACACTCAAACGGTACTATAGGAACTATGGTAAAGCTTGTTTCAGAGACTGATTTCGTATCAAACAATGCTGAGTTCAAGGCTTTGGCTTACGATATTGCTATGCATATATCTGCAACAAACCCTGAGTTCATCAGAAAGGAAGATATAGACGAGGGTGTAAAGCAAAAAGCTACGGAGATCTTCCAAGAGGAAGTAGCAGGCAAGCCTGAAAACCTAAAAGAGCAGATTCTTGCTGGTAAACTAGATGCTTACTTCAAAGATAGGATTTTGCTTGATCAACCATTCATCAAAAACCCAGAGTTGACTATACAGCAACTATTGGACAATGCAGTGCAAAAGTTCGGTGAGAGGATTGAGGTGGCTCAGTTCACTAGAATGCAAGTAGGAAACTAGCAAGTTGCTAGATTCTGGTACACGCCCAGTGGGCACACTATGATAATCGCTTTGACATTACTAATACTTTCTCTAGGCATCTCTGCTTTTATTCTGTGGAATAAAAAGAGAGAAGTTGAGTACGGTGAACCTTTGCTAAAGATTGGTAATGAGAAAATAGATCAGACTGTCTATGATACAACTGAGCTAATTATCTATACAGCTACACATGCTAGTGTAAACAGTACTAAAAAGTTTTTTAGAAAGGCCGTTATATCCGTTGAAAAACAAATTATCACTATATATAGAATCATAACTGATAGATTTATAAATATAGGAGATATGGTAACAGGTAAAAGTGTTCCAAAAAACAAAGGTTCAGTATCGTTCTTTTTGAAGAATGTAGAGAAGTATAAGTAGTACTTTAAATCATTTCACAATTCTTTATGAGTAAATCAACGCTAGTTTAAGGCCTTTCAAGGGTTGCAAAAAATAACAGGTTTGATAGAATCGTATGTATCGCCGCTTTAGCTCAGTTGGTAGAGCAACTGTTTTGTAAACAGTAGGTCCCCAGTTCAAGCCTGGGAAGCGGCTCCAGAAAGATAAAACACCGACATATTTCGTGCCGGTGTTTTGTTTTACTAGAAACTATAACTCCAACTTACACTGACGATTGCCTAGTACTTACACAGGCTGGTTTGCACATCGGCAGATCGATTGTCAGTCTATATAGCAGGCGGTGTGAGGCTTGTACCAATACCTCTAGGTGTATCGATAATAGCTTGCGCTGTACCAGCTACAGTACATGCAGGAGCAGTCCCTACAGAGCATTCAGGTGTGCCAGGCATTAGACCTCCTATGGCATATACACCAGGCGTCAAAATATTGAAGTTTGCCTTAAGTGTGGATATGCCAGGGACAAACATTACTTCTATGATAGGTGTCATCACTGGACTGAAGTTTTCTATTGTAAGTAATGTAGGGAGGCCGGCTGAGCATGTGCACACTGTAGACTTGACTATCTTGCCACCAAAATAGTCTATGATAGGAGCTGTTGCTTTACTGATAAAACTAGCTGCAACACCTACTCCCACCGCTACTGCCGCCACTGCTACGACGGCACCCGCATTTGAACCATTTGATTGTGTATTATTGGTTTGAGATTGATCGGCACTTGGAGTAGACGCCTGTACCGCTTCTATCGCAGGTATTTCCATACTGCTTATATCTGTAACAGTCGTGCTGTTTGTACTACTTGTGGTAGTTGTTGTAGTTGTAGTGGCTGTGCCTGTAGCATTTGTAGTATCCAAAAGATCCCTGTCTTGGGTCAGTGTGGGAAAGGTAGTTGAAGAAAATCGTATAGTATGAGAAAGCTCCTGATCACTTGTACCCATCTCATTACGAACTCTTACAAGGAGGTTTACGTCTTGGCCTCTGTACTGATTAAATGCTATTAAGTAGTTAGGTAATTGTCCAGGTAAAAATACAAGTCTTTGAGGATCAGATGTGACTGCATTTGATATGGTACCGAGATTTGTGACAATGTTATTTCTAGTCAAAAAGTTTCTGCCAAATATTGTTATGGGTTGATTTAAGAATGATGTAAAGCTTGGTGAGATACTTGTCAGTACTGGCTTATCTCCTTGACCTAGAAGAGGACCACCTTGCACTGTGAGATAGATAGGGCTAGAAATCCTCAGCCCGTTTCGATTGTCTATGGATATTAGGTAATTGCCATCCGGGATAGTCGAAGGTACTTTTATGTTCATATATGTACCATTGTTTATGGAGATATAAGGACCTGTAGGTACTGAGCCAAAATACACGACGTTATTTGAAGGAGTGAATCCTGAACCTGTAACTGTGATCGTTTGATCTCTTTGTACTACATAACTTGAAAATCCACTTATGTTGATACGTGTAGAGTTTGCTAGGCGGAGCATATCAGGTGAAAGGGTATATATATCTATACCAGAAGTAGTCCGCACTCTGAAAAGGTTGAGACCTGTCTGTGGATTGTTGATGTTTTGCACGACAGGTGTATTGGTAATCATTTGGCCGGCTTGTGATGTACCCACCTGCGTGTTAGGTGCGCTATTCACAGTGTTGCTTGAGAAGTTTGAAGTACTAATACCGATGTTACCACCTGATAGTAATTGGTTTAACTTGGTCCTTGTCAGTGGCCCAACAAAACCTGTAGCTGTAGTAAGTCCTGCAGGGGTTAGAACTTCAGATGCATAGAGATTTTGAAATCTGATAACAGCATCTTTTGTTAGCTGGCCAAAGTAGTTGGTAGGGTTTTGGCTCGATCCAGCACCTGTAAGGGCAACTGTTGTCCGAGTGTCGCTGTTTAGTAAAAGCTGGAGATAGCCAACGTCTGGGCTTATAGTCTGTCCAGAAGATAAGTTTTGGTTGAAGCTGAAACCTTGAGGTATTGATTGTATTCCTGTCTGACCTTGCACACCCACTTGTGTCTGCGCGTCGACGGCCCTGACGTATGGATTTATGTCACTTGGTGAGGTTGTTGATACAGAAGACAGGCCAAATATAACCGGCGTATAAATATACCCAGTAATCAATGAGACAACTAATACCGAAGCAATAATATCTTTGCTAATTCTCTTCTGTGAGGCAGGTTTAAAATCACTATTCATATGAAAGATTATATCATATCAATAAAAACTAAAATGAATTTATTTTAAAGATTTAGTGTCCCGGGTTTAACTAACAATTCATGAGTTAACCACAACCTTCTTGAGCCAGCCGCGCTCTTACTGATTTAGTCTCACGCTGCTGAATTTAGTTTCTTGGTTTCGCGCTAGTAGCTCCAGTTGAAGTAGAAGCTTTGTTTTCAGAGTCTTTAGACATTTCCTCTAGTTCTTTCTTCTTAGCATTCTCGATGTCGATTTGCTTTAGATCAGGTATAAGCTCCTTAATCTCATCTATAGATTTGAAGCCGATATTTGATTGACCATTGTATACAAGGGCAGGTAGTTTTGTAGATTCGATGCCAAAGATAGTTTTCAAGGTATTTAGAGCACCTAGGTCTAGTTTTGTATCAAATGAGTATATACGTAGCTCAGGGTATTGTTGTCTAAGCCTAGTCAGTACGTATGACATATCTTCACATTCAGAACAATCTTCCTTGTCGCCGTAGAAATACAAGACTGAGATAACTTTTTGATCTTTACATTTTTCAGCAAGCTGTCTCATCAAAATCCAATCTTTTACTTGGAGTAGGGAATAGTACTTTTTGAGATAGGCTATTTCACCCTGATTGCTTTCACTTTGATTTGCTTCTAAGTAAGAAAGCTTTGTGGCAAGTGAGTTTAGCTCTTTTGACAAGACAGAATCATCAATACTTTTACAAGAAGTTTCTTTCAGTAGATTGAATTGTGTCTCTGAAGATAGGAGGTCGAGAGATATTTGGTCCTGTATTGATTTTACATCTTCGTATCTTTTTTGATCGAGTATGCCGTTTATATAAAGCATCAGTCCGAAGATGATAGCTGTTATCATAAAGGTCATAACGTATTTATTTCTATCTATTGATTGTCTTGTATTCATATATTTTTTGTTAATGTTTATTTTAATGTTTTCTTTTTTTTACTTGTCGGCCCATCTGCTACCTATTACCTGATACCTGTTAACTGTTTTACCTCCACGCCGCATCTCTGTTCCTAATAGTATTATAAACAGAAGTGATGAGCCATAGTGGTGATATCAAAGAATAGAGAAGTAGGAAATACAATATATCCATATAGTTGTTTTCTTTTATACCAGCTAACTTTTTTCCATAAACAACTGCAAATATGATAATGAGCACCGCTATAGATCCAAGTATCAATGATGATTGTAAGTTGTAGAACCACCAGTCAATATTTGTCCCTATGAATTGCTGAAGGTCTAATCTCCAATCAAAACCCGTCACCTTAAACCTATTGTAAGCTTCAAATGATCGAGTTATCAAAGTTGTGAGGTTGTATGCTAGGAATATAAGTGTTGCCAATATACTGTACATTGCTAACGGTAATACCAAGAATCCTAGGTTACCGTAATTTGGATTCAGTATGAGTCTTTTATAGTCCAGAGCATTTTGTATGAATCCACCTGTCCAACGTACTCTCTGTTTGTAAAGTTTGTAGATAGTTCTTGGCCCAACTGTATATACCAAAGCCCTGTGGGCATTTCTTATCTTGTAGTGCTTTTCTTGGAGTCTAAGTGCCATTTCCAAGTCCTCTGTATTGTGAGCGTGTCTGTATGGTCCAACATCATTGAACACCTCTCTTTTAAAAATAGAAAATGGTCCCGGTGTTACGTATTGTGCATCTAGTATTGCGAGTATTTTTCTTGTAAATATTCCGAGTTGGTATTCAGCGTTTTGTATCATACCTAGCACATTGTCTGGGTTTTGAATTTTCATCGAAGGTGTAACTGCTACCACTCCTTCTTCAGCAAAGTATGGCAATATGTGGTTTAGGGCTTCACTGTCTACAAAAGAGTCTGCATCAAGACATCCTATGTATTCAGAAGTGGCATGCTCTATAGCATAGTTTAGCGCTGTGTATTTTCCGCCATTTTCTTTTTGGTGTAGGGCTATCATTGGATGACCTTGAAACTTCTGTACAAATTTCCAAGTATTATCTTTTGATCCATCGTCTACCACCATGATAGTAAGTTTGTCTTTAGGGTAGTTTAGGTCGAGTAAAGAGAGTATGGTTTTTTCCACAGTTTTCTCTTCATTGAAAACAGGTACGACAATAGTCACTGTTGGTTTGTCAGTATCAGGAATGTTTTCTAAGGTCTCACCATCTGGGCCTATACCTTCAAGTCTTTTGTTTTCTGACTTAATACTGCTTCGGTTTTCCAGGAGGGTTAAAATCAAAAAAACCTGGAAGTACAGGATTAGGAACATAAATGAGTATAAAAATAGGTCAAAGGCTATGTCCATGTGTTTTTGTGCTGTTTATTGGATTGGTCGGGTATATCTTTCTGGGCGGTGCATACGCCTGGATCTTTCAGTGTTCAACTATACCACATTTGAGGTGTTTTTCAAGCAATATGCGGGATGACAATGATTAAATTATGTTAATATGTAAATTATGATTTTGAAAAGCGAAGGTTATGATAGGTCTGGAAATAATGAAGGTGAGGAATTTGTTAAAGTCGACCCTGAAGACTTCGCAGAAAATATAAAAATCTCTAAGCCAAATACTAGGCAATTTACTAAAAGATATTCTCCATTAGCTAGGCTAGAACTAGCATCTAAGATTAAACTTGTTAGATTGAAAAAAAGATGGGTATCTTAGATGAAGATCTGGAAAAAGATGAAATAAATAATCTTGAGTCAGATTTCTATGATAAGTTTGGTCATGAAGAAATTGAGTTCAATAAAGAGTCAGAAACAATTAGAAGTGTGGAATGGTTAAGTAAAAACAAGGGGGTTATTTTTGTTCACAGTATTCCACTGGATGGAATCACATTCCCTGGTAACACAAGCATGAATAATGATCTGATGTATACAGAAAACCTAAATACAGAAGAAAGGTTGTCACTTTTGGTAAATGAAAAGCCGGTAGTGTCATGTAGCACTGTAAAGTTGAAAAAAAATAAATCTGGGGCTGTAATTGCGGATAATGCTGATAGAGAAACATTCGGTCCTTTTGGTGTAGTAGTAGGTCAAGGCACGGTACTATCTGCCCATCGTTTCGACTCTGGTACAGTTGCTGTAAATGATTTTTCAAAATACAGAAAGTATGATAAAAACGATCCTTTAAATGGAATCCAGCCGAAGATATCTGCTCAGATGGAACATGCCTTAGAAGGTCCTTTTTCATATGATTATATAAAAAAAGTTAAATCAATGCATGGTCATGTTGACGGGATTGATAGTAGAACAGGATCATATGGAACAAGATATAATGAAATAGTTGTTTCGAGTCCAATTATATCTGGATTCTACATAAGCGAAGCCGGAATCAAGAAAGCATTTACTGATGAAAAAAATAAGAGTATTTTAGGTTACCTATCAAACTTAAGTATATTGAAAAAATATTCAAATGTGCCTATTTATGTAAAGCATGACAATGGCATTACCTGCGAGTATTTCATAAACCAAGAAGGTGAATTACAGCCAGTTATTGAAGAGGGGAAAATTGACCCAGTTTTACCAGAGAAAACTTTGCAAGATTACGATTTCAAAGAAGTAAAAAAAGCTACGAAAATAGAAACTGAACTGTTGGGTCAATCCTATCACGTGAATTTTAGTAATTTAGCAGACTCACTAAACGAACGTTTTAAAAAAACCGAGGAATATTTTATACACATTTATTCGTCAATCGACTCTATTTTAAACAACATCGATAGAATTAAATTGCTAATTGATAGTGGTGCAATAACAGAAGAAGATATTGCAAATGACATTTTGAAAGACTTCAGTCTTTATCTTAAGGGTGCAAATGATGGTATTGAACGCATTGAAAAAATGGCGGTTGAAGAAAACAACCATGTGTACTTATCACCAAGATCTAGAGTTTTTAGTAGTATGTATAATGTATATAAAAATCAAATATCTACTGCTAGGGAACAAATTACGTCATTTATAGAAAAACTTAGGGAGTCTGGTCTTGAAAAAGTTTACGATATTGTTTTGAACAATTTGGATAAATCTAAATAAAAAACGTCACGCTTGTGTTTCAAAGCGTGACGATAGTAGACTGAAAGTTTCAGGCTCAGTGAGTCGCAGGCAAATTCAAGACAGCTTGACTATCTGGGAGTTTACGAAGATGTTGACTGTCTTTGCCACCACTCTCTACATTGACAATGTCTGCTCTAATCAGTGGTGTCGGTGATGATTCCGTAGATGGAGGATTGTTCAGGTGATAGTGATAGACAAAGGACTTGTAAAGCCCAGTTATCCCAAGTTTCAATCCCTAGGCACAACCAAGCAGGTGCGCGATAGTGACCTGGACAAATCCTTTGTACTCCAGTGAAAGCCACGCATACAAGGCGGCCACACACATCATCGTGACTGGTATCACAATTGAGAAGAAGTGTGGCCCCTCTCGACCTTCTTTGTGGAAGTCATAAGGGTGGCTGAATGCGATTGTGGAGCAAAAATAGCCGCCCGCAATTGCAGGTAGGATGACAAAGAGTTTTGCCACGCCTAGATAAACTAGAATAGCTGATACCATGAGTGGCACCACGATTGATAGTACAGTTGTTTTGATATGTTGAGATTTCATGATTCTACATTTTCCTTTCAATGAACGTTTGTTGTTTTTTCTCTGCAACCAAGACATGTGACTGCATTTTCAGCTCACCAAGTTCAGGTTTAGTGCTTTGAAAATGAAGTCTCTATATTTAAGGGAAACAGATTTGCTTTTTCAGTATTATAACACATAGTATGTATATATGCAAGTGTACTTAGCTTACATGTATACCATTGTTATGCCTGCAATTTACCAGTTTTCTGCTATAATCAGAAAACTATGAATACAAGTCCTGATACCAATCCCGACGCTATGGCGGGTGAAAATGCTGGCAAAAGTGCTGGTCACTACACAAGTGGTAACACTGGTCACATTCACCCGATATCACAAGTTACGCAAGAACTCTATCGTATCTTTGCAAAGATGGGTTTTGAGGTGGCAGAGGGTCCTGAGATTGAAACAGAGTTTTACAACTTCGATGCGCTTGGTGTTGCAAAAGATCATTCGTCGAGAGATATGCAAGACACATTTTGGCTAAAAGAAACTGGTCCAGAAGGCGAGAGGCTTTTACCTCGTACTCATACATCTAGTGTGCAAGTTAGGTTTGCTCAAAAAAATAAACCGCCTTTCAAGATCATTGCCCCTGGAAAAGTTTTTAGAAATGAGACTACGGATGCGACACATGAAGCTGAGTTTTATCAGATAGAGGGTATGATGGTGGCAAAGAAAGTCACAATGGTTGATTTAAAGGAAACTTTAAAAACATTTGCTTTGGAGTTTTTCGGACCTGATAGCGATATCCGTTTTAGACCAAGTTATTTTCCATTCGTGGAGCCTGGTATAGAAGTCGACGTGAAGTTTAAGGGTAATTGGCTTGAGGTACTTGGTGCAGGACTTACTCATCCAGAAGTTTTGAAAGCCAGCGGACTTGATCCAGAAGAATGGCAAGGTTTTGCATTTGGTATGGGTCTAGATAGACTGGTTATGCTTAAGTATGGCATACCAGATATCAGACATCTATACTCAGGGGACTTGAGGGTTATAAATCAGTTTTAATTTAGAATACTATGCTTATCTCATACAACTGGCTAAAAACATATCTTAAAGAAGACTTACCTGCACCTGCTGATCTTGCGGATGTATTGACTTTGGGTATCTTTGAGATAGAGGGACTTGATACTCATACTGATATGCATGATGGTGTTGAGACTACAGATGCAGTGCTTGATGTAAAAGTTTTGCCTGATAGAGCGCCTTACTGTCTGTCACATAGATATGTTGCTCAAGAAGTTTCAGCGCTACTTGGTATGGATTTCGTATTGCCATCTATAGAAGACTTCGAGACAACTGATGCTGTTGACCTTGCTCGAAACCTGAAAGTAACTCTTAACCAAGAAGTACTTGATGCAAAAGCTTGCAAGAGATATGTTGGAAGATATCTTGAAAATGTGAAAGTTGGAGACTCGCCGACATGGCTCAAAAAACAACTTGAGTTACTTGGACAGAGATCTATAAACTCTATAGTTGACCTTACAAACTATGTCATGTTGGAGTGTGGCCAACCTCTACATGCATTTGATGCTGACTTGGTGGAAGGTGATATACAAGTTAGATTCGCAAGAGAAGGCGAGTCAATCACGCTACTCGATGGCAAGGTCGTTGCGCTCAATCCAAAGATAATGGTTATTGCTGATGATGTTGGTCTGCTTGCTATAGCTGGTATAAAAGGTGGTAAGAAAGCCGAGGTTACAGGGGATACAAAAAACATTATCCTAGAATCAGCATGCTTTAAGTCATCACTCATAAGACATACTTCTCAAGCTGTAGGTATAAAGAACGACTCATCAAAGAGATTTGAAAATGCTGTCACTTCTGAGAGAGCAGGACTTGGTATGGCAATGCTCACATCATGGATTGCAAAGTTGCATAAGGATATCGATGACGGTGATGCTCTAAAGATTTCAGATGCGGTAGATGTGCATCCATATCCTGACACTGACAAGGTGATCATTTCTCATATAAGCAAGATCAATGAAAGACTAGGGCTAGATATACCAAAAGATACTGTTACCAAAATACTAACATCATGTGGACTTGGTGTTGTATATGATAGCGAACACGAAGACAGGATAATGGTAACAGTGCCAGTGTACAGATCTGATATAAATATAACTGAAGATCTTGTGGATGAAGTCGGGCGTATATACGGATATGACAAGCTTGATGAAAATGTTTCTGATGATGAAGCTGGCAGGGAAGGGGATGCTGGAGAAAACGGAGAGGCGAGCGTAAAAAATGGTGAACATGGCGGAAAAATCTCAAGCCTGCCTAAAAACAAAAACTTCTATTATCACAATCTTATCAGGTCTAATTTGCGAGATGCTGGTTTTTCAGAAAGTTATACTTACACACTTGTTGAAAAAGGTTTAAGTCCACTACAAAACCCCTTGACTGTAGAGCGTGCATATTTGCGAGATAGCATAAGTGAAATGCTTTCGAAAAAAGTTTTGCCAAATGTTAGAAACCTAGACTTGCTCGGTTTGAAAAAAGTTCAGATGTTTGAGATAGGTAAAGTTTTCGGTAAGTCTGCTACTGGCGAAAGTGTGACGCAAGATGTCATGCAAAGAGAAAGATATTCATTGGCACTAGCTTTGGCGTATACAAAAAAACCAAAAAATACTGATCTAAAAGAGGAGCTGAAAAATACACTGGACGGTGTTTTGGAAAGTATGGGTACAAAGGCTACTTATGAATCGAAGTTTACCGAGGTTGTTGGAGATGCTCAGACTCCGTGCGTAGGTATGATATTGGAGGTAGACCTAGATCCACTTGTTGATGTACAACAAGATGAGGTCAGTGGACTAGATGTAGAAGAGTTTAAAGATGTTACTTTCAAGGCGGTATCTACATACCCATTTTCAGTTAGAGATATAGCAGTTTTCGTACCAGGTGAAAACTTGCCAGCGGATGAAGTTCTGGGTGTTATAAAACTATCGCTAAGTAAAGAGCAAAGAAGTCTACTGGTCACAAGTACTTTGTTTGATGTATTCACAAAGAGGGTAGAGGGCGAACCTGTAAGAACGTCATATGCATATAGACTAGTCTTCCAAGCGGGAGATAGGACTTTGACAGAGCTGGAGGTAGTGTCAGCTATGCAAAGTATTTCGGACGGTATTGCTAAGCAGGTTGGATGGGAAATACGTTAATTTATAAAATTAATCAAAAACTTATGAATCAAAACAAAACAAAAGGTAAAGTGAGCGCGAAGACTGTGAAAATACAACCACTTAGTGACAGGGTTTTGATAAGGCCTCTAAGTAAAAATGATTCTGAAAATAAAAGTGCGTCAGGGATAATTATCCCAGTGAACTCATCTAGGGAAGTTCCTGATCAAGGTATCGTGATAGCAGTCGGTCCCGGTAGATATGATGATGGAAAGCTTGTACCGATGTCTGTGAAGGTTGGTGATAAAGTCATATTTACAAAATATGGTCACGAAGAAGTCACTGTTGATGGAGAAGAACTTTTTATATTTAGTGAGAATTCAATAATGGCAGTTATTAATTAATCGCGCCGACTGCGCATCTATCAAAATAAAAATATGGCAAAACAAATCGTATACAATGAAGAGGCTAGAAAATTGCTTAAGGCTGGTGTTGATAAGGTAGCAAATGCGGTAAAGATAACCATGGGTCCAAGAGGCAGAAACGTGGTGCTTGAAAAATCATATGGCGGTCCGACTATCACCAACGATGGTGTTTCGATAGCAAAGGAAATAACGCTTTCAAATAAGTTTGAAAATATGGGAGCTGAGATCATAAAAGAAGTAGCCACTCGAACCAATGACAAAGCAGGGGACGGTACGACAACTGCGACCGTTCTAATGCAAGCAATCGTGAACGAAGGTATGAAGCACAGTACAATGGGGCTCAACGCCATGGGAATAAAACTTGGTATAGAAAAAGCTTCTAAGGATGTGGTGGAGACTTTGAAGTCGATGGCTAAAAGCATTAAGACAAAAGAAGAATACAAACAAGTTGCGACTATATCTGCTGAGTCATCGGAGATAGGTAAGATAATTGCTGACACTATAGAGAAAGTGGGCAAGGACGGCGTAGTGACAGTAGAGGAATCTCAGTCTGTCGGCATAGAGTCAGATGTGGTTGAAGGTTTGGAGTTCGACAAAGGGTACATCAGTCCATACATGGTCACAAATACAGAGCGCATGGAGTCAGAGTATAAAGATGTGGCAATGTTGCTGACTGATAAAAAGATAACATCTATTAAAGATATACTTCCACTTTTGGAAAAGCTGGCACAGACTGGCAAGAAAGATCTCGTTATCATCGCAGAAGATGTCGATGGTGAGGCTCTTGCCACTTTCGTATTGAACAAGATACGAGGCACTTTCAATGTCCTCGCTATAAAAGCGCCTGGATATGGCGACAAGAAAAAAGACACACTAGCTGACATTGCTGTGACAGTAGGTGCGACTGTTGTATCAGATGATGTTGGTATGAGTTTTGAAAATGTTGGAGTGGAAGTGCTAGGTAAAGCTCAAAAGATAGTCTCGACAAAAGACTCAACTATAGTAGTAGGAGGTAAAGGTAAAAAAGCAGATATTGATATGCGAGTAAAACAGCTCAAGTCACAGCTATCAAATACTGAATCAAAATATGATAAAGAAAAGATAACAGAAAGAATCGCAAAACTTTCAGGTGGAGTTGCTGTCATCAGAGTAGGTGCCGCCACTGAAACTGAGATGAAATATCTAAAACTAAAGATAGAAGATGCGGTCAATGCTACAAAAGCTGCTATTGATGAGGGTATCGTTGCAGGAGGAGGGTCTGCACTTATCAGAGTTGCTGGAAAACTTAGTGGTAAAACAAAGTTTGATTCTAAAGAAGAAGAGGTTGGTTACAATGTAGTATTGCGTGCCCTTGAAGCACCGATGCGACAGATAGCTATAAATGCTGGTCACGACGACGGATCTGTCATAGTGGAGTCAGTGAGAGTGAGTGCAAAAGAGTTTGCTGGTTATGATTTTCTAGCTAACAAATATGTTGACGATATGATAAAGGTAGGGATCATAGATCCGGTGAAAGTTTCTAGAAGTGCTGTAGAGCACGCTTGCTCTGCGTCAGCTGTACTTCTGACTACAGAAGTTGCGATAGCAGAAGAACCAAAAGAAGATAAGGTAGATGCGAGTGCGGGGATGGGTGGTGGTATGGGAATGGGGTACTAGTGATTGTGTGGGGGGTTTAGTGGATGAGAAAAACTCGTATCGTTATGTGCGAGTTTTTTTGCTATGAAAAATTTGGATAAAAAAGTCCCCGCACGAGCTGTGTGGCCGGTGCGGGGGGTGTACGAACACAATGGAGTAAATCAGCAAACTACTTTTTTTGCATCGCTGATACTCATACGCATCAAGGATTTGATAAACTTTTTTGTGTCAGGAGGAAGGGGTAAACCTTGCTCGTCACGAGGTTCACTACCTCTGTACTCAACTTCGAGTATTGTTTTGCCGTTGCACATGATCTTTGCACCAATTTTACTGACGGTATGCTGACCCGGTCTAAACATGAATGCGAAATCGAAACCATCACACTTCTTTAGAAGAAGTAGATTTTTTGCCAGACCTTCTTCATCAATCCTTGTGACATCTGTGCAATGTCCAATCACGAATATAGTACCTCCATGGTGGAAGCTACATTGAATTGTTGCTAATCCGCTTGTAGACCCATTGATTATACTGGTAAGTGACATAACAATTCCTCCAATTTTCTATGTTGATTTTCAATGTGAATCTCACAAGGCCTAGAAGGCCAGGTAAGACAGAACTGTGTTCCTGAGCAATACTATACTAGTATTTTTA
>JAIXXV010000013.1 GCA_027490575.1 bacterium
CAATAAATAAAAATGACAAACGAGTTTAATAACGAATACAACAAGTTTAAGGATTTTGAAAAGAGGGTAGAGCACTCTGTGGAAGATGTTGTTAAGCGTGGTGTCAATGAAGTGGTTAGAGATATAGAATCAGCTCCAAAAAATATAAAGAAGTTTTGGCATGTGCTTGGACCAGGACTCACAACAGGTGCATCAGACGATGATCCTTCAGGTATTGCAACATATTCTCAGGCTGGAGCTAGATTTGGATTTGGACTCACTTGGCTTGCATTGTTTACTTTTCCTCTGATGTCTACTGTGCAAGAGATGTGTGCACGTATTGGTATTGTGACAGGGCAGGGTCTAGCCGCTAACATTCGTACACACTATTCAAAAAAAGCCTTGTACTTTAGTACTTTGCTTTTGATATCGGCAAATATTTTCAACATAGGCGCAAACCTCGGAGCGATGGCAAAAGGTTTTCAGTTGATATTCCCAGGCATATCATTTGCCCTGCTTGTTATACTTTTTGGTGTAACTAGTTTGGCTTTGCAGGTTTATACTCCTTATGAAAAATACGCTAGGTATCTAAAGTACCTTGCACTCATACTTCTATCATACGTAGTCACAGCATTTTTAGTAGATATAGATTGGGGTATTGTATTGAGGAGCTTGGTAGTACCGTCTATAGAATTTTCAAAAGATTATTTCATAATGCTTTGTGCGATACTTGGAACTACGATATCACCGTACCTGTTCTTCTGGCAAACATCTCAAGAGGTAGAAGAGAAAATACTCCACAACCATGTACTTGAAACTCCAGAGGAGATGGATGAAGAGATAAAAGATATGAGAGTTGATGTTTGGTCAGGTATGTTTTTATCAAATCTTGTAATGTTCTTCATAATCATTGTTTGCGCCGCGACTCTAAATGCTTCAGGTATTACTAACATAGATGATGCTTCCCAAGCGGCCGCAGCTCTGAGGCCTCTGGCAGGAGACTTTGCATTTGTACTCTTTGCGGTTGGTATCATTGGAACTGGTATGCTTGCTATACCAGTACTTGCAGGATCAGCTGCGTATGCAGTATCTGAGAGTTTTGGATGGAGATTTGGATTGTACCGAAAGCTAAAGGAGGCATATGCATTTTACGGAGTCATAGCACTTTCAGTTGCAGTGGGTATCTTGCTAAACTTTGTAGGTCTTGATCCTATAAAAGCGCTCATATATTCTGCGGTTGCAAACGGCGTGGTGGCACCTGTAGTACTTTTCTTCATTGTTAGCATGAGTAGTAAAGAAGCGATTATGGGTAAGTATAAAAACAAGAGCTTGAGTAAATGGGTCGGATGGGGTACAGTGGTCCTAATGAGTTTGGCAGCTATAGGTGCTATTGTAGCCATTTTCTAGTCTGGGTTATATTTCAGTTATCTAGCGGAGCTATACCTTGGTGCTCGGCAGTTGCTCCACACAGCACACCTTGGCTTAATCAAAGTAAAATGACATCAAAACACAAAACATTTTGGAATAAAGAATATTCAGACCCAAGACACCTTACTATGTCTGATGAGGCTTCTTCTGATATGGAAACTTTCGAGAGATGGGCTATCAGAAATGCTGAGTGGCACCCATTTCCAAAAGGCGGCGTCGTACTAGATGTTGGATGTGGTAACGGTAGAAACTTGATACAGATGTGCAGTAGCTATGATATGAAAGGTGTTGGTTTTGATATATCAAATGTGGCAGTTGAGTTGGCACAAAAATCCCAAGATAGAGTTGAAAAAGAAAAGGGTAAAAAGATTTCTATAGATTGGTCAGTGCAGTCAGCAGGCGAGCCTTTGCCTGTAGAAGATGAAAGTGTTGATGTGGTTATAGATGCAATGTCTACACATTTTCTCAGAGACAGAGAAAGAGCTTTGTATATAAAAGAGCTAATACGAATCACTAAACCGTTCAGTTGGGTTTTCTTCAAAACTTTTGTACTCGATGGAGATATACACGCCAAGCATCTTATAAAAAATCATCCAGATCCAGGACTGCAGATAGTAGATGATGAAGGCAAGATCATCACGACAGAGCCACCAGAGAGAAACTCATATGTTCACCCAAAGATTGGTGTTTACGAGCATGTATGGACTGAGCAAGATATTTACGATACTTTCGTACCTTACTTCAAAATTCACAAAATGATAAAGTCATACAAGCACATTAAGGATGGAAAGGCTTTCAAACGAAGGACTATATCTGTATATATGGAGAGACAGAGAGACAAGTAACTGTTACCTGCTATCTGGTATCTGCTAACTGTTGAGGGGATTTTCCATTCCTAAATCTTCAAGAAACTCTACAAGTTCTTCGCCTTTAATCTTTTTCAAACCACCTGGTTCAAGATACCCTAGTTCTATGTTCATGACTCTGACACGTTTTAGATCAGTCACGTGCATCTTCAGTGCCTCACACATTCTTCTGATCTGGTGCTTTTTTCCTTCAGTCAAAATGATACTAAACTTTTTATCTGATAAAAGTCTCACCACACAAGGTTTAGTTTTAAATCTTTTTCCATTGCCGTCCTCAATCATTACACCTCTCTCCATAAGTTGATCAAAGTTGTAAATGAGTTTTTCTTTTGTTTGAACTATGTATTCCTTCTCGTGATATTCATCAGGGTCGAGGAGCTTTCCTGTAATACGACCGTCATTGGTCATGATGATAAGTCCATGTGAATCCTTATCAAGTCTACCGATAGGGAACAGCGTTTCTTTTGTTTGATGTCTGATTGCTTCCTTTATATCAATTTCACCTTTTTGTGCTGAGTGGGTAACGACTCCTACGGGTTTGTTGTATGCAAAATATACTGGCGGACGTGCATTTTTAGACTTTTTGACCTCAACGACATCTGTTTCAGATACTTGATCGCCTAAAACTGCCACTCGTCCATTTATAAAAACAATGCCTTCTTTTATGAGCTCGTCTGCTTGTCGTCTTGATGAATATTGCTTATCTGCTAGGTATTTGTTAATTCTCATATTTTCGGTTTAATGTGTCAGACATAGTATCACATCTTTGCAAAAAGTAGAAATTTATGTTATAAATATGCCTCGTCAGTAATTTAGTTCTTTTCATCGCAAAGTGCAATCACGCATTTTGCAATCAAACAAAAAGGTAAAACAACACCGTTTGAAAGGCGGTTTCATGCATATGTCAAAAAGTTTAGAATTGATGGCGGCAACAGGGGTCAAAGGTTTGACTCCAGGGTTACTGCGCAGGGGATTAAGCACAGGTCGAAAGCTCCTTCAAGGGGTTCTCGGTAGGCGTAATGTCGGTTGGCCAACTCAGTCGAGTATCAATGTACAATCATTCGCAATGCCTTGTGCCAATGAAGTTGACCCTGAGATCTTGAGGGTCTTCCAGGCTCCAAAGAACCAGAGGTCATTTATGATCCAATGGCTCAACATCGCCGTTCAGGTTTTGGAGGATGGTTTTCAGGAAACCCAGCATCAAAGGGAGTGTCTGGAACTACTTCAGCCTGTCAGAAGACAGCTGGGTGAAATCCGCGCTAGGCATTTGATACCGTCTACGACACCGGATTTCAACCAAAGTAAGACAGGGTGTCTGACACTCTCCATCACTTTAGGGACGCCCGAGGAAACTTTGGATTTTTTCTTTAGACTCTGGGAGTTTTCTCTTCTCAAAGAGACAGGTGTCAGGGTCCACTGGACTTTTGACAGATCTGAGCTGAGGGTTCAGATGAAAAAATTCGTTTCATACACCGCGAGTTGGGTAATGGTTGACCACTTCTCAAGAGTCTTTCCTCAGAATGGTAATACAATGTGCATGGAACACTTCCGTTCCGGGCACAGGACGCCAGCTTTTGCAGGACTCTGGTCCATCTTTTATGGCTGGATGGTGTGGATATCAGAATGTGGCAGGGAGGTTGGAGGTATGGTTCTTCCACACCCCATCTTCTCCAGGTTCTATATCAAATCATCTAATGGGTCAAAAAAGTATCTTCACTTTGTTCCTGACTACAACCAAGGTGTCAGAGGTCAAATGCCAAGGATTCTAGTTACTACAATCAGTGAAGGTGAATATCTATCCCGGAAAGAGTGCGTTTCTGGAGAAGGAACAGCTTTTGGTGGGCCAGCTGGTCTCGTGACAGGCGGCCTAAGTTGGTAGTGAACTGCTAAACGCTTGGTGTCAAACCAAAACCGCTTCAGTATTCGGAAAATTCCGGATGGCTGAAGCGGTCTTTTATTTTCCTTCAATTTCTACAAATTGATTAGGAAGAAAATTTATCAATTACTATTGTGTTCAACTTTGCTTATAACTAAAATTCCTTATCTATAGAAGAGTAATCATTACTAAGATCAGTTTGCAATACAGCGTCTATCTCTGCGTCTACGACCGCTGCATCATTTGGGTTTGTAGATGTAGAAGTATCAGATGTAGATTGCACTTCTGTCATTGGAACTTCAAGATTCTCAGTTTGTACAGAGCTTGTCATACTGTCATATGCAAACACAGCAAATATAACTAGTAATATGATTATGAATGCAGTCAATAGATAGTGTTTGTTTGAAGGTTCAACGCTACTATTTGGAGTCAGGTTATTGATTTCGTTGTAGTTCATTGTAGCTTTTATTATTTTTTATATTATCTTGATGACTTTACTAAAGTGTTGACGTCTCTATATAGTCCAGCTGTACTTTTCACTGCTTCAGCTGCGTCTTTTATAAGATCCTTGATAATGTCTCTTGATACTGTAGGAGATGACATTTGAGTACTCAATGTTGATTTGATTGAAGTCAATTCAACTTTTGTCTGTGCTAGAGAGTTTTTAGCTGTTGCCAATGATGCATCGATTTCTGATATGTTGGCAGGTGTACTTGTTGAAGTCTTAAGTGCATTTACTCTGCTTGTAACAAGTTGATCTACTTTATCAAGTCTTTCTGTGTCTTTATCTAGTCTCGCGTATATTTGGTCAATTCTATTTCCGATTCTAACTTTTGCATCTTCTGCCAATTGAGTTCTTTTGACATCTTTTCTCTCGGCTATCCTTTTCTTTATTTCAGCCTTTCTCTCTTCTACTTTTTTCTTCATCTCATCTACTGTAGCTTTTCTATCCTCAATTCTCTCAGTTCTATTTTCTCTTCTCACATCCATTCTTTCAGTCCGTGCATCTTCTCTTTTTTCAATATTGTCCATTCTCGTATTCAATCTGTCTTCAATCCTTTGTGTAACAGGTACTGGCCTAGCTCGCTCACCAGGATTTCGCAATGGTCTTGGCTGTGGACGATTGGTAGTAGCTGTAGATGTCGGTGCACTGACTGGCTCTGCAGTTACAACTGTGTCAGTTTGAGCCATAGCGACACCACTTGTGTTTAGTACTAATGCCAATAAAGCAATATGTAATATATATTTCATTTTATTTTGATTATTTTTTAATTAACTTATCTTAATTTACCTAAAAATTATACCATATATTAAATATCATTTTATGATATTATGTTCACAAATGCAGATATATAACTATATTACAAAGAAGAAGGAGCAATTTAAGCCAATAAAAGAGGGTGAGGTAAGTATGTATGTTTGTGGTGTCACTCCTTATGATCATGCACATATTGGACATATAGTATCCGCGCTAAGGTTTAACACCATAAATAATTATCTAAAATACAAAGGATACAAGACTGCTTTTGTGCAAAATGTTACTGATATAGATGACAAAATCATTAACCGAGCAAAAAAAGATGGCACAACTCATACTGAAGTATCTGAACGTTTTACAAAAGAGTACGACGAGGCGCTTTCTGCTTTTAACATTAACCCAGCTGACTCAAAGCCAAAGGTTACTGACTATGTGGACAGTATCATCAAGTATATAGCTGAGTTGATAGATGGTGGTTATGCTTATGCAACAGACAAAGGCAATGTGTACTTCGATGTTTCAAAAAAAGATGACTATGGAAAACTTTCAAACCGAAAAGTTGAAGATATGCTCAATGATAGCCGTGGACTCATAACTGATGGTGAAAGTGATAAGAAGTCACCTGTGGACTTCGCTCTATGGAAGTCAGAAGACGAAGCAGATTTTTCCTGGGATTCTCCTTGGGGTAAGGGTAGACCTGGGTGGCATATAGAGTGTTCTGCAATGTCCAACGATATACTTGGAAGTCATATAGATATACATGGAGGAGGTCTTGACCTTAACTTTCCTCACCATGAAAATGAGTTGGCACAATGCGAGGCTCATAACCACAGTCCTTATGTAAACTATTGGATGTATAGCGGACTCGTACAAGTAGACGGTGTAAAGATGTCAAAGTCACTTGGAAACTATACGACAGCTCAAGATGCTTTGAAAAAATACACAGCTGAGCTCATTTCATATGTAGTGCATACTTTCAACTATCGCTCTCATATAAACTTTCAGGAAAAGATTTTCAAAGATAACCTAAACGCAGTTGCTGATGTATATAGATTGTTTAGAGATATTGATAAGAGGTATAGCAGTGAGAGTGTTGGAGCGGATGTAGAGGGCGGGGATTTGGAAGGCGGAGATGCTTCTAAAGTTGCGCAAAAACTACAAGGGGATTTTGAAAATGCTATGGACGACGACTTCGGATCAGCTGGTGCAATAGTTATTTTGAATGAAGCGGTAAATTTACTTAGGTCTTGGTATGATGCTGATGAAGAAAAAATAAATAAAAATATAGTTTTACTTAAAGATAAAATAAAGAAGTTGTCGAGCGTATTTGGATTGTTCCAAAGAGATAGTGCAGAGGTTTTAAATGGTCTCATAAGATATCATCAAAGTGATTTAGGACAGGAGTCAGGTATAGATCTAGAAACAATAGAAAATACACTCGCTGATATGTCTAAGGCTAAGTTAGAAAAGGATTATGAAAAATCAGATGCACTTAGAAAGTCGTTAGAGGATAAAGGCATATTGGCTGTGCAAAAAGCAGGCGGTAATGTTGATTGGAAGTTTTCTATATAAGCGTGGTGGTTGGATGAGTGTACCGTGACCAGCGACGAAGACGACAAGTGGTAGCGACGTGGGTCTGGTGGACAAAACCACTAAAATGATGTATTGTTTTTATGGAACGAATGTTCTTCGCTGTCATGAAAATGACGGTAATAAAAAATTCAAACTAAAAATCTAACAAAGGAGGTTAAGGTGAATGTTGTAAAAAATAAGTTGCAGACGGTAGGGCTAGCTTTCGAATCTCCAGGTGAGATTTCGAACGAGTTTAAATTGATTGCGACTAAGATTGGTTACAATGGTTGGACAGAGGTCCAAGAATGGGTGATTGAGCCCAGGGTTGGAAAATCTTCAGCTCGATATGAACGCTTCTATTTGAGTGGTATCGTCAAAGATATCATCTCTTGGTCTACTGGAGCTAACAAGTCTGTCACTCTTCAGTTTGTGACGATGGAACGCGATGAGATTATCAGATGTCTCGGCTTCGCTGATAATGCAATTGAGATTTCAAGAAGACTAATGGGTCTCGAGTCTCTGCTCTGCGGAAAATCAGGATGCAGTCTTGACGAGTCGCTCGCTCTCTTGGAATCTAGAACGTATCAAAGCACAAGAGATAAGTGCTACTTTGTGGTTTTGCAGTATCTTGCACTCAGGGAATTTGTACCGAAGGGATCTGTGAATGGTCATTTTGAACAAGTGTGCAATCTCCTGTTCGATGTAGCAACAGGAAAATGCTTGCCTTCATCAGTTGATCCGTTTACAAGCGCCTGCACTGCACTAGGATTCGGTAATAGTATCAATGCTGTCATTGACCCATTCTGTGATCCTCCAGCCCCAAAGACTATAGACACTGGTTTTGGTCCAGATGAACGGGATGATGACCCAAAATAATCATCCGCCTCCCCGGTCACGCAAGTGACTGGGGATTTTTATATTTAAATCTTATCCCTAAGAGCGAGCAAAATTTGTCCAAATAAAAACCCACACACCGTGCGAGTAAGTTATCCGTATTTTGACCTTTGCTAAATAAAAGCATTGGTCATATTTACTTAAGCTTGAGGAGCTTCAACTGGAGCTTCAGTTGTTTCTTCAGCAGGAGCTACATCTTCAGTAGTAACTTCTTCTAGGGCTACTTCAACTGGAGCTTCTACTACAACTTCTGGTTCAGTAGATGGATTTGTTTGTTCGTCTGTCATGTTAAATATGGTTATTGATTAGTAAAAATGTCGACCGGTTCACCATAACACTGATATAGGCAGGTGTATACTTTATCTTTCTGCATAAGTGTAGCATTGTACTCTTTAATATTTCTTTATGTTATCTTCATCTCAAGGTGATAGAATGTCTTCATGTTCAACAAAGCGCCAGTAAAAAATAATTCAGACTTTAGATATATTGATACTAGTGATGTGAATACTAAGGTCATGGATTTTCAGTATTCCATAAAAAAGAGTGCAAAGGCAAAGCGTATCATCATTCGTATAGATAAAACTGGCAAATGCATACTTGTCATACCAAAGAGGTCGCGTATGTCACAAGTTGACTTGCACAGTAAAGCGGTAGAGTTTATGAAATCAAAATCAAGCTGGGTTATTGCTGGTATTGAGAAGATTAAGAGCAAGAGGGAAAAAAGCCTTAACGAGTTAGGCCTAGACAAGAGTCTGTCCGATCATTCAAAAAAAGAAATACAAGAGCTTAGAAAAACGACCTTGGAAAAGATAAATGAAAGATTGCAATACTTCAATGCTTTCTATGGATTCAAGTATAAAGATGTAAGAGTTAAAAATATGAGTAGCAGATGGGGAAGCTGTTCAAAATCAGGCAACTTGAACTTCAATCAGTCTCTAGGTGTACTCACTCCAAAAGAGTTGGATTATGTAGTTGTCCACGAGCTTTGTCATATAGGCGAGTTCAACCACTCAAAAAACTTTTGGAAATTAGTCGAGCGGACTATTCCTGATTATAAAAGCATCAAGGTAAAGATGAAGGGTAGGGTTTTGTAATTTTATATATAAAAAAGTCCGCCCCCGTCGCGATTGCGAGGGAGCGGTGTATGGGGTTTTTTTGGCGTCAGATTGCCTATTTAGTGGACGTCGCAATCACGAAGCAGATTGCGTCATCGAGCTCTGGGTCGCCGGTGAATGACTCGGGTCTCATCTAGATGTGTGTTTTGTTGATCCGCCAAAAGCGGGTTTGTTGTTATTGTTGAATGGATTTTAAACCCTATAAAAATAAGAGCGTGCAGGTGAAGGCACGTATTCCGACCTTTAGTAGGTGACAAATCCGAGGTATTTTATATCACTCTTTGGAAGATGAGTCAAATATCGTGATTGGACATCTTAAATGTTGCTCCGGGCATTACTATCAAGCATTACAGACAATACACATTTACCAGGTTTATATGTAGGTTTTCTGCTATAATTTTTTAGTTAAGTATAAAAGCACATAGCTAAGAAAAGCGGCTTAAAAATAACAGCTAAAATAACACCTTAAAACTTAAAAATAAAACTTAAAACCGATATGCCGATATTTATAGAAATTTCAATGATAGTTGTTCTTGCCACTTTGATAGCCATGATCATGAAAGCCTTTAGGCAACCATTGGTGGTAGGGTATATCGCTACTGGTATTTTGGTCGGTCCTTATGCTTTGAACATCTTGCGCTCTAAAGATGAGGTTGAGCTATTCTCCAAGATTGGTATATCGATACTGTTGTTCATAGTCGGATTGAGTTTGAATCCAGACATCGTCAGGGAAGTGGGAAAAACTTCTTTCATAACTGGTATTGGTCAGGTTGTATTTACGTCTGTTATTGGTTTCTTCATCATGAGGCTTCTTGGCTTCGGAGAGGTGGCTTCAATATATACAGCCATTGCACTTACTTTCAGTAGCACCATTATCATTCTCAAACTTTTGACTGATAGAGGTGATACTGGAAAGTTGTACGGGAAGATAGCTATAGGATTTCTTTTAGTTCAAGATCTGGTCGCAACCATCATACTTTTGGTTGTATCAGTATTTGGATCAGTGGGTGCCAGTGTCGCTGATCAGTCCGGTGTCATTGGTGCAAGCTTTGCAAGTGTTGCAGGTATGCAGATATTAGACCTGTTTGTGAAAGGTGTAGTAGTCTCTGTTGTATTGTATCTGATTAGTAAATATGTTTTGCCAAGAATCTCAAATTATATTGCAGGTAATCAAGAAGTTTTATTTATATTTTCACTGGCATGGGGACTTGGGCTCGCTTCGCTCTTCTACAAGATTGGTTTTTCTATAGAGATAGGTGCGCTTGTAGCAGGTGTAACTTTGGCAGTATCACCATTTGCATATGAGATTGGTTCGAGGATGAAACCACTGAGAGATTTCTTCATTGTACTTTTCTTTATACTTCTAGGTGCTCAAATGGTTTTGAGTGAGTTTAGTACACTGATAGTTCCAGCCATCATACTTTCTGTTTTTGTGCTCGTTGGAAATCCTATCATAGTATATGTGCTGATGAATTTGCTTGGATATAGATCAAAAACTTCATTTATGGCAGGACTGACTGTTGCACAGATAAGTGAATTCTCTTTGATACTAGTCGCACTTGGACTTTCTGTTGGACACATTGATCAATCGGTCGCATCTCTTGTAACACTTGTTGGTATCATTACTATTTCAGGTTCAACCTATTTGATACTTTATGCAGATTATCTTTATAAAATATTTAAAAAGCCTTTCAGTTTTCTTCATCTCAGAAAAAAACCTCATGCTGAGTCAAGGTTTGAAAATACTCACCCAGAAATCATTATCTTTGGATATGATCGAGTAGGGCATGACTTTGTAGAGACTGCTAAAAATATGACCTCAAACTATATAGTAGTAGACTTCGACCCTCAGTCTATAAAGAGGTTGCAAGATGATGACATACCTTTCAGATATGGTGATGCCGAGGACGTGGAGTTTTTGCAGGAGATTGGATTGCAAGAAGCAAGGTTGGTGGTGTCTTCTGTACCTGATTTCAAAACTAACTTGCTCTTAGTACAGTATTATAGAAAAGAAAATGCTTCAGGTATCATCGTGACGCTTGCACATGAAATAAAAGATGCTAAAGAACTTTATCTCGCGGGTGCATCATATGTGGTAATGCCACACTTTTTGGGAGCGCATCATGCATCAAAGATGATTAGTAAACACGGCTTTGATGTTGCAGGTTTCGAGGAGATACGAAATGAGCATCTTGTACACATTCAAAAGAGGGAAAAGAATATGAAGAGTAAGCACGCTTATAGGATTTAAGATTTGCGCGTTTTGTTGGCGCTGAAAAATGGCGCAGGAAAACTAAACCTTCCTCGTAATAACCACTGAATACAATTTGTTCTTTTTGACTACTTCGCAATTTCCAAAAACGGCTTCAAAGCTTTTCTTCAACATCGGCTCTAGCTGGCCAATAGCTACAACTGCAAATACACCACCCTCATTTAGGTGCTCGAAAGTTTCTCCGAATAGTATCCAGAAAAATTCTTTATTAACTTTCGCTGGAAGGTTTGAAACTATCAAGTCGTATTTTTTGTCTTTATCTACATGTGAGAAACCATTTGATAGAAATGATTTTGTTGATCCCCCCACGTTGTTGATCTTTGAGTTTTTGTTTGCGTAGTCTACTGCTACAAAATCTTTGTCGATCATATCAACTCTTACTTTTGGAAAATGCTTTGCGAGTGCAATGCCGATAGGGCCGTAACCACAACCAATATCAAGGATACTTGTAGGGTTTGACCCTTCGATCTGTCCAACCGCTTCTAGTAACATGCGAGTCCCTTCATCTATCTCTTCAGGGCAAAAAAGTCCCAAAGTTGTTTTGAATTCGAGTACGTTGCCGAGCAATTTGGCCTTTATTGTCTTGTCTTCTTTTAATTCTTCGAGTGGTATTATTGGCATATGTGTTGCATATTACATACTATATTTGATTTCGGCAAATGTGATATAGTGAAGTTCTTGCGAAACTGGCACGTCTAGTTTCGCAAAAATATTGCAAAAAGATAAGCCGTTGTAGCTCAGGCGGTAGAGCATTTCCATGGTAAGGAAAAGGTCTCGGGTTCGATTCCCGACAATGGCTCACTGATAGAAATAATATTTTGGTTAATTTTTAGATTTTTATACAAACGTGGCATAGTGTATAACTTCTATTGAACTAAATATGAATATGCATGTATAATAGGTGTATCGTAGACGGCATGTATCCTGGCGGACGTGCCGTTTATGCGTTTCTGGGTTTTGTGATAATATTTTAAAACCAGCACGCACTAAAGATAGACGTGGAAACACGCACAACAAAAGCAACTCCAAAAACATGACTGACACCATAGACATCGAAGAAAAAGGCCCAAACCCAAATCCGCACCAAGAACGTCTCGACGAGATTGAGCTACTTATGGCAGACGCAGATTTTTGGAATGATAAAGATAAAGCGCAATCTATAGTAAAAGAATATCAAGACTTGAAAAGTGGTACGACGCTCGGTGAGGGTGCTGGCCCATACGACTCACTCGGCGCTGTTGTCACTATATTTTCAGGAGCGGGCGGTGATGACTCTGAGGATTTTTCAGCAATGCTTTTTGAAATGTATTCGAAGTACATAGCAAAGAAAGGTTGGTCGGCAAGTATCATACATGAAAATAAAAATGATCATGGTGGTTACAGAAATGTATCTTTCGATGTCAGTGGTAGAAATGTTTTTGGTACTTTAAAAAATGAGTCTGGTGTTCATCGACTTGTGAGAATATCTCCTTTTAATGCAAAGCAACAAAGGCACACATCATTTTCAATGGTAGAAGTAATACCTAAGTTTGAACAGAAGATAGCAGACCTAGAGATACCAGAAGATGAGTTGGAAATATCATTTGCAAAATCAGGAGGACCCGGCGGACAAAACGTAAACAAAAGAGAAACAGCTGTGCGCATTGTGCATATACCGACAAAACTTTCTGTACATGTGACATCAGAACGCTCGCAAGCGCAAAACAAAGAGAAGGCTATAGCGATCTTGAAAGGAAAACTTTATACGCGAAATGAAGAAGAGCGTATTGCTAAAGAAAAAGGCATGTATATAAGTAAGACAACTGATATAGAGTGGGGGAATCAGATACGCTCATATGTGCAACATCCATACAAGATGGTCAAGGATCATAGAACAGGTGTAGAAACTAGTCAGATAGACAAGGTCCTAGAAGGAAATATTGATGATTTTATAGAGGCTGAGCAAGGCTTATAAATCAGCCACAATGAAGATGTAAAGATATAGTGAATAAATTATAAAATCTTTATAAATTAAATATAAAGGGATTATAAACATTTCTTCATAATTAAGATTGTTTATATAAGCATATGTTTGGTATAATCAATCCTATGTTACATTTGAACAAAGTTTCCAAGAAATACAAGGATGAATCAGTCGCACTTGATGATGTATCCCTTTTTATAAATCCAAAAGAGTTTGTCTCTATCGTAGGCCATTCAGGGGCAGGCAAGACGACTCTTTTAAAAATGATATTGGCAGAAGAGAGTCCTTCTCACGGTATAGTTACCTTCGAAGACATTGATATTCACAAGTTAGGCAAGAGTGATATCAATGATTATCGTAGACGCATTGGAACTATCTTCCAAGACTTTAGACTTTTGCCAGATAAGACAGCTTTTGAAAATGTTGCTTTCGCTATGGAAGCGGCCGGTAGAACAGATGAGGAAATTGCATCCGATGTGCCTCACGTACTTGAGCTTGTCGACCTTGGAAAAAAACTTCACAGCTTCCCACATGAACTTTCTGGTGGAGAGAGACAGAGGGTTGCTATTGCAAGAGCTATCGTAAACCAACCTGACCTCATCATCGCGGATGAGCCGACTGGAAACCTTGATCCTGTAAATACATATGACATCATTCAGATTTTGAAAAAGATCAATGACCTCGGAACAACTATACTTCTTACAACACACAACACTGGTATCATCGACCACTTGGACAAGAGAGTTATCACTATGCAAGGTGGCAAAGTCGCACATGATACTCATGCAGAGCATTATCAGTCAGCTACTAGAAGAAGGTAGTTTTTAATTTTAAGTAAATGATTATAACCAAGATAAAAAGAACATTAAGAGCAGGGTTTGTAAGCTTCTGGAGAAATGGATATGTATCTCTTGCATCTGTGCTCATTATGACAGTGACCTTGATAGTAGTGGCATCTATAGTATTTGCAGGTGCAATGCTTGATTCTACTCTAAACAATATTAAGGACAGAGTAGACATCAATGTGTATTTCTCAAGAACTGCACCAGAGGAGGATGTTATCAGACTTGAAAAATCACTTTCTCAACTTCCTCAAGTTGCAGAGATTGACTACAAGACTAGTGATGAAGCGCTTGCTGATTTTAGAGATAGACATAGCAATGATGAACTAACACTTCAAGCATTGGATGAGATAGGTGCTAATCCACTCGGAGCAAGTTTCAATATAAAAGCAAAAGATCCTTCACAATACGAATCAATCGTGAAGTTTCTAGAAGATACTAAGGATAGTGCTAGAACAGGTGAGAGTATTATAGAGCGTATCAACTATGCTCGTAACAAAGAGGCTATAGATGCGCTTTCTCGTATTATAGAAGCCACAAATCGTCTTGGTACAGTTACAATCATTTTCTTTGCATTTGTTTCAATACTTATCACATTCAATACCGTTCGACTTGCTATCTATGTTTTCAGAGAGGAGATATCTGTCATGAGGCTAGTGGGTGCAAGTGAAATGTATATCAGAGGTCCATTTGTAACTGTGGGTATTATGTACGGTTTGTTCTCAGGTATCCTTACTATGTTGATACTCTATCCTGTTACTTATTGGGTTGGTCCTATTACAGAAAGGGTTGGTACCGGTCTAAATCTATTCTCTTACTACTTAAGCAATTTCCCAAGTATATTCGGAATATTGGTAGGTACGGGAGTAGTGCTAGGAGCTATATCAAGTTATCTAGCGGTGAGGAAGTATCTTAGAGTTTAGTCAATTGGCAATTAGTAATTATCAATTAGCAATTGGCCGACACTCGACAGAATTAACAATTGGTAATTAACAATTAACAATTGGGCGCAAGATTAAGAAAAGATAAAGGCGAGGTGAATTTTTAGTAAAAAAAATAATAAAACAAATATGAAAAATCCATTAATTATATTAGCAGTGTTGGTGGTAATAGCAGTGTTGGTGGTAATAGCAGCAGGTGGTTGGTATGTATTTACTCAAACATCTGTTGTTCCTGAAGATGTTCAAAGAGCTGGTATAACAGAAGGGGACATGACGGTTGATAGTACTAGTACAACAACTGAAGCGAGTGTGCCAGTAGACCAAGCTGAAACAACCGTGATAAGTGAAGCTGGTAAGGAATACGCAGTTCAAGGTCTAAACTTTTCATTTGTGGGATATGGTCCAGCTGGAAAGCAACATGAAGGAACATTTAAAAATATATCAACTAGTAATATAAAAGTTGATGCAAATGGCAATCCTGTTTCTGGCAGAGTTACTCTCGCGGCCAACTCTGTTTCTACAGGTATAGAAAAGCTAAATCAACACCTGTGTTCTGATGACTTTTTCAACTGTTCTGTTAATCCAAATATAGTTTTTGATTTCAAGAAGGCAGAGTTTAGTCCAAATGGTTCTGATGTAAATGTTACTGGTGCATTGTCACTAAACGGCAATACAAAAGACATTACATTTAAAGCTACAAGAAATGGTTCAAATGTAACTGCTGATTTTCTGCTAGATACTACTCCTTTCAAGCTTAAGTATGCAGGGGTCAACAAGGAAGTGAGGGTGAAGTTTGGTTTCAATGTTATCGAAAAGTAATATCTGTACATTTAACCTTAAAATTAGGCATATTCACAGATTAATATAAATTTATGGTTTCTAAAACCATAAATTTGACTAAATATGTGGTTTTGTGTACCATATATTACAAATGACAATATCAAACCAATTCAACAGAAAAGAATCTATAGAAAGTAACTCTGCACCAAAAAGGGTTCTAGTTATATATGGTCCCAGAAGAGTAGGAAAAACCACTATTTTGAGGAAATATCTGGATTCTCAAAAGGATAAAAGAGTGTTTTTTGGCGTAGGTGATGACATTAAAATGAGGCAATTGTTTGGATCTGAGAGTCGGGATGACATTTTGGATTTTGCTAAACCTTATAATTTGATAGCTATTGATGAAGCGCAGGATATAAAAAAGATTGGATTGGGTATAAAAATGATTATAGATGAGTATCCTGAAAAAGAAATAATTCTTACAGGATCTTCATCTTTTAATTTGTCTCAGGAGATAGGTGAGCCATTAACTGGTAGGCATTTTACAATGTCACTTTATCCAGTTGCTCAATCAGAATTTGATTGTAGTAGATTTGAATTAAAAAATAGACTTGATGATTTTTTAATATACGGTAGTTACCCAGAAGTTTTACTCACTGATGATAAAAACCAAAAAAGAAGAATATTAGATGAACTGGTTTCTTCGTATCTGTTCAAAGATGTTTTGATTTTGGACAAAATCAAGTCACCTGATTTACTTTTAGACATTACTAAATGCTTGGCTTTTCAAGTTGGCGGTGAGGTTTCCATGAATGAGATTGCTAGGAATGTAAAAAGTGATGTTAAAACAGTTCAAAGATATATCGATATACTAGAGAAAATGTTTGTGGTTAAAAAAGTCAGAGGTTTCAGTAGAAATCTAAGAAATGAAATATCTAAGAAATCAAAATACTACTTTTTAGATAACGGTATTAGAAATGCTGTCATTAACCAATTCAATGATTTGAATCAAAGGCAGGATATCGGTGCATTGTGGGAGAACTTTGTTTTTATGGAGCTATATAAAAAGGATTCTATAAACAGATTATTCAACACTTTCTATTTTTGGAGAACTCATCTTGGTAATGAGATAGACGTTGTTTTAGAGACAGATGGTATTTTGAAACCGATAGAGTGCAAATGGAATATGAATACTGCTAAGACTCCGAAGTCATGGATTGATAGTTATGGTCAACAATCAGAAGAACTCAAGGTTATAAACAAGGATAACTATCTAGATTTTTTGCTTTAGACACGTACCTTCTTCGCGGGTCAGATGTTTGACCAGCCTAGAAAGGTGAACTTTTGCCCCCAGCTCATTTTTCCTGTAAAATACATTTACATGGGAACTAACAAAAAAACGGCTGGTGCGGTCGGGTCTAGTATTACTAAAAAAACCTCAACTAAAACGGCCATTGGAAAAAGCACCTCTGCCCAATCTGGAAAATCTATAAAAAATCATAAATATATATTCGTCGTCGGTGGAGTGATGTCAGGTGTTGGTAAAGGTATTACTACTTCGTCTATAGGGATGATTTTGCAGTCAAAGGGATACAATGTGAATATTGCAAAAGTTGACCCTTACTTAAACGTCGACGCGGGCACAATGAACCCCACCGAACATGGTGAGGTTTTTGTTTTGGATAGTGGGCTTGAGACTGATCAAGACATGGGTAACTATGAGCGTTTTCTAAACAAAGATCTTTCAGGGCTTGACTATATGACAGGAGGTATGGTCTATCTCGATGTAATCACAAAAGAGCGTGAGCTAAAGTATCGTGGCAAGTGTGTGGATGCTATACCTCACATACGTGATGAGATAGTTCACAGGATAATGCGTTCAGGTGAAGAGTCGGGATCGGACATTACTATTGTAGAGATTGGTGGAACTGTTGGTGATTATCAAAGTGTAATGTTCTATGAAGCAGGTAGATATATGAAACTTCGTTCTCCACAAGATGTTTCTTTTGTGATGGTGACATATATGCCAGTGCCATCAAAGATAGGTGAGATGAAATCAAAGCCAACTCAAAATGCTGTGCATCAGTTGCAAGGTTATGGTATTCAACCTGACTTCATCATCGGGCGAAGTGAGGTGCCGATAGATATGCGTAGAAAAGAGAAGTTGTCTGTTGCGTGTAATGTGCCTGTTGAAAATGTCATCTCTGCACCTGACATTGAAAGTATCTATGATGTACCGATAAACTTTGAGAGAGATAAGTTTGGAGATATGGTGGAGAGTTGTTTGGGTCTTGGTGGCAAGAAGACAGATCTGTCTAAATGGAAATCATTTGTAAATAAAACTCGTCAATCTAGGGCCGAAGGTAAGACTGTAAATATTGCAGTTGTAGGAAAATATTTTGATACTGGCGATTTCGTCCTTTCAGATGCCTATGTTTCTATCATCGAGTCCTTGAAATTTTCTTCATATAGTCTTGGGGTAAAACCTGTATTGCATTGGATAAGTACAAAGCAGTTTGAGGTAGATGGCGTTACTGGCAAAAAGTTGTCACAATCGGAGCTTGACAAAAAACTTCGTGAGGTGTTTTCTGGTGGATATGTAATAGAGGAAGGTAAAGATGCTGGTAAGAAAGTAAAGATGGACGGTATCTTGGTTCCAGGAGGCTTTGGTGAGACTGGTGTGGAAGGAAAGATTTCTGTTATACGTTACGCTCGTGAAAACAAGATTCCATACTTTGGTATTTGTTACGGTATGCAACTTATGGTCATAGAATATGCGAGACATGTAGCGGGACTTACTGGTGCAAATACTAGTGAGATAAATCCAAAGGCACCACATGTAGTCATAGACATCATGGATCATCAAAAGAAACTTCTAGAAGAAGGTAAGTATGGTGCATCAATGAGACTCGGTGGTTACTCTTGTGTTTTGAAGCCAAAGACTGTCGCATTGTCAGCATATGAAAAATCTAAATGGGCGAACCGATTTATAGCGACTTCAAAAAAATCTCAAGCATATGAAAGTGCTATGAATGCTCTAAAAAGTGATAAAAATGCAAAAGTCATCATCGAGAGACATAGACATAGATATGAGGTGAGTCAAAAGTACATTGAGCAATTGTCTTCTGCTGGTCTTGTCTTTTCCGGTACATCACCAGATGGTAAGTTGATGGAGATAGCTGAGTTACCCGAAAGTAAACATCCATTTTTCCTAGGCGTGCAGTTTCATCCAGAGTTTTTAGGACGACCATTAGATCCGCATCCAGTGTTTACTGAGTTTGTTAAGAAAGCAGTTGGCAACTAACAATCCTGTACATTTACCCCTACAGGTGTATCATTTATCTATATATTTATAAATAATTTAACAAATCTTCATCATGTTTTTCCTTGCCGTCGTTGTAATAATAGTATTCGGTTTCTCTCTTTTATCAAAAGTAAATGAAATAGACAGACGCCTCATGGCACTGGAATCCAAGTTTCCTAAAACTCTGACTGAGCAAAGCGTAGTACAGCAAAACCCGGTACAACAAAGCACTTCACAGCCAAATGCATCTTCTCAAGCATCTATACAACCCGGCGTAGTCCATCATGACGTGTCACAACACCTTGCGTCGCATGCACCAGCATCCCAACCTCTGTCGTCGCCAGATGAAGCTGTGATCATGACCGAGCACGTAGTCGGCCAAGATACCGCGCTGCATATAAGCTCGCAATCAGCATCAAAAACCACAGAGTTCGAGCTCGGGTCAAAAGTCATTACTGCTGTCGGAATACTCGCGGTGGTCCTGGGTGCTGGGTTTTTCTTGAGGTATGCATTTGAGACGGGATTGATATCGGTAGGTATGAGGATTTTCCTTGGATTCCTTGCGGGTATAGTTATGATAGTGATAGGGCATGCATTGAAAGACAAATACGATGCATATGGTACTGGGCTTATCGGCGGAGGGCTTGCGCTTTGGTATGTGACTGCGTATGCGTCTTATGCATTTTACGAAGTTATAGGTGAGCCGGGTGCATTTATGTTGTTCTTACTGATATCTGCTTTTGGTATCGTCATGTCAGTGGTGTACAACTCATTACCACTTATCAGATTCTCACTACTGGGTGCCTTTTTGGTTCCATTCATATTTCCATTTGTATCATCGGTGCATATATTGTTTCCGTACTTGATCATACTTACTCTCACAGTGTTGCTAATAGCCCGATTTAAAGTCTGGCCTGACCTAACAGCTTTTGCACTAGTATTTTCTTCACTATTGATATTTGATTGGACATTGTCAGTGGAAGGCGAGCAAGGTGTAGTGACTTTTGTATATCTATCTATCATCTTTGTACTTTACTTCACTACAAGTTTGATCAACTTCGTTGTCAGAGACAGGGACTACAAAGGTGTGGATGCGTTTTTGGTATATGCACTTCCAACACTTTACTTCTTGTGGTCAGCACCAGTTATCGAAACTAGAGACGGCTATGCACTGCTGACTTTCGCTATCGGTGTTTTCTATATCTTTGCATCACTCGCATTTAGAACAGTACTAAAAGAGTTCAAAGACATGTGGATATGTAGCAATATGATGATCACTATCGGCTTCATCTTTTTGGCGGCGTCTACTGCAATACACTTCGATGGAACTATCTTGGCAATATTGTTGTCTGTGGAGGCGCTACTGATGGTTGTCATCGGTAGAATACTTGGTGCTCGTATAAACAGATTGACTGGACTTGCTGTATCGGTCGTAGCTTTCTTTGTCACAATGTTTTCAGTAATGGAGAATAGCTTGAGTAGTGCCGACTATACTTTGATTTTCAATAACAATACATTTACATATGGCATGGCTATCCTGATGTACGTGGGTATATGGGCGGTGTACAAGTACTTTGCGCCAGCAGATACACTCGCAGAGACTAGCACAGGAGTGCTAGTAGGAGGAGAAAAGGGAGAGACGGCTTCCGGACTTGGAGTAGGGGCGATAGGTATATCACTGATGACATTGTTTTGGATGACTGGAGAGATCTTGAACTATGTTGATGTAAATCCGTTTAGATACTTGCCATTGTTCTGGTCGCTTTATGGATTGATAATGGTCACAGTATCATTTGCAGTTAAAGACAAAGTGTTTAGAGGTTTTGGTGTCGCGTCAATGTTTGCAGCATTTGCCATGATGATCTTTACATCTTGGTTTGATTATTCACATGAGTTCAAGAGCGTATTCAACTTGAGATTCTTGAGTGCTATCACACTCGTCTTTTCTATGGCGGTCGCAGTTATCATTTACAGAGAAAACAAAGAAGAGCTTTCTGAAAATGATACATCGGTAGTGAGCATGCTCTACGGTATCATCAACTTCACTGCACTGTGGGCACTGAGCCTAGAGGTCATCGGATACTTTGATAGTTTGATACAAGGCTTGCGAAGTGGTCCAGCTTTTGCTGATGGTGATGTTAAAAAGATAGGAGGTTATGAAAATGCGAAGAAAGTCGCACTCTCTATGATGTGGCTTGTCTACTCAATATCAGCATTGTCTATAGGTATAGCAAAGAAAGCTATGTGGGTAAGACGTTTTGCTATAGCGCTTCTGACTGTTACGATCTTCAAAATATTTATAGTAGACACATCTGGCCTGAGTGATGTTTATAGATTTATATCGTTTATGACACTGGGCGTAATACTGTTGGTGGTAGGGTATTCTTACTATAGGTTTAAAGACAGAATTGATGTATAGCAGATAAAATTAAGAATTAAGAATTAAAACAATGGAAGCATATGAAAAATTGGTAAGAGATGAGATACCTAAGATACTCGATGCAAAGGGTGTGCCTTATGAAATGCATGTTGCTGAGGATGCAGAGTATAGAGAAAGGTTGATAGATAAACTACAAGAGGAGGTTGGTGAGTTTGTAGAAAGTGGTGGGTCTATAGAAGAGTTCGCGGATCTCTTGGAGGTAGTACGTGCACTCAAGAGTCTACCTGAGTATGCTGATGTTGAAAAAGTGGCAGATCAAAAGAGGGAGGAGAGAGGTGGGTTTGATGGAAGGGTGGTGGTGAAGGGGGAGAAGTAACCGTTAACAGATATCAGGTAGCAGATAACAGTTGTGGGGCCAGGAGACAATAGGTGTTATAACTGACTGAAATATACCAGCAAGCTTGATTTTTAAGGTCTTATAGGTCAAGATATGACCATTGCGAGATCGTCTAATGGTAGGACTGCGGTTTCTGGTACCGCCTATCTAGGTTCGAGTCCTAGTCTCGCAGCAAATTTTAGTTAGTTCAAAAATACAAGTAATATGACGATAGATTCAAGAGTAATAGTTTTAATTCCCAGCAACATGCATATTAGGCATGGCGAAAGGTGGAATTGTTTTAGGGAAGAATTGATTCCTAAGGTATATACTAAGTGTGTGCAATTCGTGGATATTATAGAATCAATAAATTTATTTATAAATATCTATTTTGGTCTTCTGGTCAGAGATGCTAAATCAATTAATGATGGGTTAGAGGAAAAAGATATCACTAGTCAAATAAAGTTAAATATAAAAGAGGTCCTAAAGGTTAGAAATAGATATATACATGTTGATTATAAAAAAACTGGTGTAACAAATAATGGTAAAGAAATTATTGAACCAATGAATTTTGCATTTGTGCAAAACGTCAAAAATGAATTGGGCTGGATAGAAAATAACCAGATGAACATTAATGACAATGATTTTAATGGAATTAAAAATATGCTTAAGTTTATCATTGACCTAATTGATTCTTGCAGAGAAACTGCAAATGCAAATAAATTTAAGGTAATTGAAACTGATTAGTGTTCACAGCATTAAAAACATTATCACAGTGCTTGGCCGAGAATGGTTATGGCTCAGCCAGCCAGTCATAAAAACTAAGTTATCGCTCTTAAGTTGCGTCTTTTAGTAAGCTGTAAAAAGCGATATAATTCAAACATGGATCTAAAAGGCAGAATGGAAAATTTTAATAAACGTTGGAATGTTACCTCGTCAGAATCTTATGAAGAAGCCTTTAAAAAATTTAAGCAACGCATCTTAAATGTATTTAAGGGTATAGATCGCCATGTTACTAAAGAGAGTGTTGCAGTGTTTTGCCAGTACTATGGTATTCATGAAGAATGGAAGTCTAATTTGTACAGTGGCACATCTTGGAGTGAGAATATCGCTAAGCGTCTAATTAATGAGAATGATGAAAAGGAATTTTACCGTCTTATTGAGTTGATATTTACTCTTGATATAAGCACAACACAGGGTTATACTCGGCAAATCGAATACAGCAAAGATTTACTATTTGGTGAAGTGGTTAAAATGGTGGACCTGTCTAATGTGAACGTCGCGATTACTGCTGTGAAGGGAGAAGTGATTCTTTATCCAAAAGGTGAAAAGGAGTTGGACGGTGAATTGGTTGATTACACACTTACTTTTCTAAACAAAGAAGCTGGTGAGCATTTTATCCAAGCGTTACAATTTTATCAAACCAAGAATCCTGTTAAATCTGCTGAAAGTCTCAGGAGGACTTTGGAAGAGTTTCTGAGGTTTAAATTGAAAAATTCAAGAGGTCTAGATGCTAACATTACTGAGTTACAAAAAACCCTTAAAGCTGATAAACGTGACGTACAAGTTAGAAATATAATTCTCCAGGCATTCTCATGCATTGATCAATATTTTAATGAAAATAGTAAGCATAATGACGGAGATATTGATGAACCAGAGAATGAGTATATTATTTATCAGGTCGGTTTAGGTCTGAGATATATAAATAGAGTTATAAACTAAAGCTCGGACATGATATATGAATCTTTGTCCACGTATGCTAGACTTTATTTAATAGATCTAGCGAGAATAACCTAGTGTGGTCCTAGACATGATAGAATTTAATCGAGATGATCTCAAGGAAAGACTCAGGTTGTATATTCTGAATACCAGGCAGAAATCTTAAACGATAGAAGGCAAAGAATTGATAAATAGCAAAATATATGACTAGAGAAAAAACTAAACTAAATAGTAATCTACATAAAGCCAACAGGGCTAAGCAAGATGAGTTTTACACTCAACTCATTGATATTGAAAAAGAACTTAAAAACTATAAAAAACAGTTTGAGAATAAAGTTGTTTATTGCAACTGCGACGACCCATTTGAAAGTAATTTCTTTAAGTATTTTGCTTCAAATTTTAATGCACTTAAACTAAAAAAACTTATTGCAACTAGTTATAAACCATCTCCAATTGCTAATACTCAGGTCGGTTTGTTTGGTGACGATAAGTCATTGAAACCTGTAAAAGGGCGCCCAAAAACAAATGCAAATAAATTTATAATAAATGAAGTGTGTGATTTCGATAAGGACGGTGCTTTTGACCTAAGAGATATGGCAGAACAACTGAAGGCTAACAAAATGAATGAATGGTCTCCGATGGAAGGTGATGGAGATTTTAGAAGTTCAGAAAGTATAGAGTTACTTAAGCAAGCAGATATTGTGGTAACAAACCCACCCTTTTCTCTTTTTAGAGAGTACGTTGCACAGTTGTTTGAATATGACAAAAGATTTTTAATATTAGGTTCTCAAGGGGCAATAATATATAAAGAAATAGCTAACCTTGTAAAACAAGACAATATATGGCTCGGACATGATAATGGCGGAACAAAGTGGTTTCAAGTTCCATCAGATTATGATATTCCGACAGAATCAAGAAAGAAAAATGTGAACGGTATAAAATATTTTAGCATGGGTAGTGTTAATTGGTATACTAATCTTGATGTCTCAAGTCGACACATAGACCTTGTTTTATATAAAAGATATTCCGAAAAAGAGTATCCAAAATATGATAATTATGATGCCATTAATGTAAATAGATATATAGATATTCCCATGGATTACGAGGGTGTCATGGGTGTACCGATTACTTTTCTTGGACACTACAACCCTGATCAGTTTGAAATTATAGGTTTAGATAGATATGTGGGGAAGAATGGAGATAAAGACTTTACAATTAATGGAAAACTACTATTCAGACGACTGTTGATAAAAAATAAAAAACCACAAAAATAACATGAAAATAGAACTACATAAAATCAAAATTTCTGACGTTGTTAAAGACTATAAATATAGCGATGAAGAGGGTGTATCTGCTTTTGGTGGCAAATTGGACATCCGGCCAAAATATCAGCGTGAGTTCGTATACAGTGGAAAGCAACGTGATGAAGTAATCAGAACTGTAAAAAACGGATTTCCATTGAATGTGATGTACTGGGTTAAAAAGGAGGATGGAAATTTCGAGGTGTTAGACGGACAGCAACGAACGATTAGTATCGCTCAATTCGTAAACGGAGATTTTTCTATTGAATTTAACGGTAGAATTGCGATGTTCCACAACCTAACTAAAGAAGAACAGGAACAAATTTTGAATTATGATTTGATGATTTATCATTGCGAAGGAAATGATAAAGAAAAGCTCGATTGGTTTAAAATTATTAATATTGCAGGTGAAAAATTGACGGATCAGGAGTTAAGAAATGCTGTATACACTGGACCTTGGCTATCCGATGCTAAATCAAAGTTCAGTAAATCAAACTGTGCTGCATACCTACTTGCAAATGACGGCGGACAGTTAGTTTCTGGATCCCCGATACGGCAAGAGTATCTTGAGACAGTGCTCTCATGGATTAATAATGAAAATATTGAAGAATATATGGCAAAGCATCAGCACGACAAGGATGCAAATGATCTTTGGGAGTATTTTCAAAACGTGATTCATTGGGTACGAAGAGTTTTTCCTAATTACAGAAAAGAAATGTCAGGGGTTAATTGGGGCGAGTTGTACAATGAGTATCTGGAAGATACCTTTAACTCAGAAAAGCTTGAAAATAAAATTAAAGAATTAATGCAAGACGAGGATGTGACCAAGAAGTCTGGTATTTACCCGTATGTAATTACTGAAAAAGAGAGATATCTTTCAATCAGAGCGTTTACGCCGAACATGAGGAGGGAATCTTACGAACGACAAGATGGTATTTGCCCTGTATGTAAGCAGGAGTTTGATATTGGGGACATGGAGGCGGACCACATCAATCCTTGGCACGAAGGAGGAAAAACAGTTGCTTCTAACTGTCAGATGCTGTGCAAGGAAGATAATCGAACTAAATCTGGAAAATAATAATCATGTCAAAATTTTCTGATCAAATCGATGGTCGGAATGGAAAAAGTTAGATTTACAACTACATTTATTTAAACACAACTCAATTTCTAGGTATCATCAGCGGGGATTGTTGAAGTGAATAAAAACTCGCACCACCAAAATGCTACAATAACCACATGGACATATACTTCATTAGACACGGAGAGACACGGTGCAATACCACTAAAATCATTCAAGGTAATGATGATGTTTTGACTGAAAAGGGAATGGCTCAGGCCACTACCTTGGCAAAGCGATTAAAAAAACTAGACATAGATTCGATCTACACAAGTCCACTTCCTCGGGCATTCGACACAGCTCGTATTATAGCCGACACTATCGGGATTGATCCCATCATACTTGATGCACTCAAGGAAAAACAAAATCCATCTTCTCTCGTCGGTTTGCCATCTAAAGATGAAAAAGTGTTGCAGGCAAATGCAGAAAGGAGGAAACATTATGAAAATGATCCAAACTGGTGTTTTGAAGATGAGGAAGGATTTATGCAACTGAAAAATCGTTCTCTCACAGCGCTCAGTCATCTCGAAGGTCTTGAAGAAAAAAATGAGCAAAAGAAAGTACTGGTGGTTACACATGGGGCAATACTTCGATATATGCTTGCTTGCATGATATACAAAGATAAGCTCGATAGATCATTACTTGATCCAATATTCAAAGTATTTCAACTCCATAATACTGGTATTACACATTGTACGTTTGGAACAGATGATGAATCAAAGCCAAAGCGATGGCGTGTAATCAACTGGAATGACGTCACGCATTTAGAAGACAGTTTAGAAAATAACTCTAATCCCAATGACTAAATTTATAGCAACGATAGGCTTGCCTGGTTCAGGTAAAAGCTCTGTAAGCAGACCATTCGCAGAAAAAAATGGTTATGTATACATCTCAAGTGACGCCGTAAGGTTTGAGGTTACCCAAGATCCATATGAAATGTCGAGGGAAATGGAAGTGTGGAATGAAATCAAGAAAAGAATACGAGAAAATCTTGAAGCAGGGCAGACCGTGGTACTTGATTCAACTCTCACAAATGAAATGGTACGTTCCCAAATCCTTGAGCTCGCTCGTGAATGTGGTGTTCAAAAGATCCAAGGCTTGTATGTTGATATACCTGAGGAGGTGGCCAAGGAGCGTAATGCAGGTAGAGAAGTTGTGGTGCCTGATGAACACATTGACCGAATGAGTAAAAGGCTTGAACAATTCCCACCAGAACTTTCAGATGGTTTCGATAGCATCATTCACCTAGATGAACATGGTGAAATAACTGAGGTGGAGTTGAAGAGGGAGGGTGGGGAGTTGAGGAGGGAGTTTAGGGTGAGGTAAGACCCAAACCATAGTACAATATACCCATGAACAAAACCATCAAAATACTAGTAGGCTTTTTTGTAGCGGGCATCATATTGGTAGTAGGATTTTTTGCATTAAACTCATACATTTACAATCAAAAACAAGCCGACAATAACAGTGATGAAAATGTTGGAAGCCAGAAGAGCGGATATAAAAACACGACATATGTTATCGATGGCTCACAGGTCACACTTGTAAACGGTTCATCAGTGACGCCGATAGAAAACTCATCTGCAAGTGTTGTGACCACGTATTTTGGTAATGAGCTTTTCAAAGACCTCAACGATGACGGACGAGATGATGTCGTTTTTCTACTAACACAACAAACTGGTGGTAGTGGAACTTTTTACTATGTTGTAGCAGCTCTAAACACAGACAGCGGGTATGTCGGTTCACAAGCACTGCTTTTAGGCGATCGTATTGCTCCTCAAACAACTGAGTCGGGTCCGGGTAAGCAAATCATCGTCAGCTACGCAGAGCGTGGGCCAAATGAACCAATGACAAATCAACCATCTATTGCAAAATCAATCACATTGATACTCGACGTCCCATCAATGATGTTTGGTGAAGTTGCTGTGGATTTCGAAGGGGAAAGTAGATAATGGTTTGGCAGATAAGATGATGTCGAGTATCAGAATGAGGTAGTTGCTATTAAAATCACTTAACGATATATTGTTTTGGATTTGAGAAAATAAAGCAATGGAAAACAATACAGGAAACAAACAGCAAGAAATCAAACCAAAATTTGCTACCACAGTACCTGATGTATGGAAAAAACTCGGTGAGTTAAAGCGCACAGGTTGGGTCAATAGAGGGGTCAAGAATCCTGAAACTGTCCAGGAGCACACCCTGGCTCTAATGCAAATCGCATCAACTTTTGATTGGTTAAATGAAAAAGACAAGGGAGACCTTGTCGACATGCTCGAGATACATGATTGGCCAGAAGCTATCTTGGGCGATGAAGTCATTTTGTCTTATGATGAAAATGAGCTTAAATCATTAGAAAAATATAAATCTGAAAGAGAAGAGAGCGCAATGAAATCAATATGTGAAAGTTTAGGTGTCGTAGGCGATGAAATAAAGAATCTTTGGATTAGATTTGAAAAATCAGAAGATGAGATAGCGTCTTTTGCCAGGCAGATTGATAAGTATCAAGCAATAGAAAAGTCATTAGAATACGAAATGTCTCAAGGTGTAATAATATTCAAAGAAATCTTAGAATATTCACGTAAAAGAATTATTCATCCTGTATTGATTGAGAAGTTAAGGGAATTGGAGAGTGTACAGGTCAATGTACTTAACACACAAGCCGATCAAAATCACTAAAGTTCGAGTGTAACTAATACATGCCTAGTATCTTTGGCTACTAAAACAAGTGAAACTGTTTTAATATTTACAATTTCTCCAATCTCTATTCCTTTGCCATCATTTCTGGTGACATGTGGTCGGTAAATGGGATACTTATCTACGGTTGGCCCCTCCATGAATTCCTTAAACGTTTCTTTTAATAGGGTGTTCAAAGAGCTTAGTTCAGGCTTTGATTGCAGTTCTGTAACCTCTCTATCCAAGTCTTGTCCAAAAAACTCTACAGATTTTCCGATAAGATTGAATTTTTGTACCTCAGACAATGTCTGCTTAAGTCTATCTATCAAATCTTTCTGATCTCGACTGGAAAAAAACGAGTACATCAGTGTTACGTGTAGTGGCCATTTTGATTCAGCGAACGTGGTGCCAGCAAGAACGTCCTCTAAAAAAGATACGATTATGTATTTATTCATTGTAGATAGTTTCATTATATATTTTTAATGTATAATATGAAATATAAATGAATATCATGAAATCTTATAAACAACTTTTCACCTCACTTATTATCATTGTAACCTTACTAAGCTCAACGTCATCACTATTTGCTGCAAGCACTCCAGTTTTGGTTAAGAATATAAACACTGTACCTGTACCAGAATTCGAGTCAGAAATAAATGAAGTTGTTCCATATTCTGGTGGAGTATTCATGTCATATTATCGTGATGGTTTAGGTACTGAACTTTGGAAATCTGATGGTACCGTGGAGGGTACTGTGATGGTGAAAGATATACAAGAAGGTGGTAGTAGCTCTTACCCGGGAAATCTCACGGTTATTAATGACACTCTATACTTTACGGCTGACGATGGAACTAGTGATAATGAGCTTTGGAAATCAGATGGTACCGCAGAAGGTACGGTGATGGTGAAAGATATTAATATAGGTGGTTATACCTATATATCTAACTTTGTTTCTATTGGTAATACATTGTATTTTAGAGCCGATGATGGGGTCAATGGCGTTGAGTTGTGGAAATCAGATGGAACTGAAGTCGGCACAGTGATGGTGAAGGATATTAATCCTACAAATTCATCATCTCCAGATGAGTTAAAAAATGTTGGTGGCGTATTGTATTTCGTAGCTGATGATGGAACAGATGGTCAAGAACTCTGGAAATCAGACGGAACTGAAGAGGGTACTGTAATGGTAAAAGATATTAATCCAATTGGTGATTCACAAATAAATCAAATGTCGGTTTTGAACGGAGTTGCGTATTTTAGAGCAAATAATGGTACCGATGGACTAGAGCTTTGGAAATCAGATGGTACGGAAATAGGTACAGTCATGGTTAAGGATATTAATCCATCAAGTGATTCATACCCATATAATATTATAGTCATGGGTAACAATGTTTATTTTCAAGCTAATGATGGTACTAATGGGTACGAGCTCTGGAAATCAGATGGTACTGAAGTTGGTACTGTGATGGTAAAAAACATCAACTCAACAGGGGACAGTGATCCATATGAATTCACTCTATATAATGGCGAGTTATATTTCCAAGCAAATGATGGTACGCATGGATATGAACTTTGGAAAACTGACGGTACAGGTGTTGGTACTGTTTTATTGAAAGACATCGATATTGGTTCTAACGGCTCAAACCCAAGATACTTTACGGTACTAGACGACCACCTGTATTTTAGAGCTTACAGTGAAGATTATGATAGAGAGTTGTGGAGGTCGGATGGTACTGCAGAGGGTACTGTGCTTGTAAAAGATATTGCACGAGGTAGAAACTTGGAGTCATACATTAGTAACATGGTTGTGTCTGGAGACAGTTTGTATTTTGGTGCAGACGAAACAGGTGATGAATACTATATGTCACTTTGGAAAACTGATGGTACGACAGGTGGCACTGTAAATCTTCAGCCAACACCTTACGACGATGATTCAAGTATTGGTTCTATGCTCAAGGTTGGCAACATTGTGTATTTTGAAGCAGATGATGGTGTGCACGGATCAGAACTCTGGAAATCAGATGGAACTACAAGTGGTACTGTATTGGTAAAGGATATCAGTCTGTCAGGGTCAACTGAAATATCTAATCTTACAGCTATTGGAAATACAGTGTATTTTACAACAAGCGATGATACAAATGGTCAAGAGCTTTGGAAAACAGATGGAACAGAAGGAGGTACTGTGATGGTTGCAGATATAAATCCATCAGGTAGTTCTGATCCATATGATATTACAGTCATGGATGACACGCTATACTTTGCTGCCGATGACGGAACTAATGGTAGTGAGCTCTGGAAATCAGATGGTACTGAAGTTGGTACTGTGATGGTAAAAGATATACATACATCTGACGCTTCTTATCCAAGTTATATGTATTCTTTTGGCGGCCATGTTTATTTCAGAGCCAGCGACGGTATAAATGGTCAAGAACTCTGGAAAACTGATGGTACTGAAGAGGGTACGGTAATGGTAAAAGATATACATCCATCAAGTGATTCTGGTCCAGCAGATTTTATTGCTACAAATAATACTTTGTATTTTATGTCTGGTGATGGTACTAATGGGTATGAACTCTGGAAAACTGATGGTACTGAAGAAGGTACTGTAATGGTGAAAGATATAAATCCTTCTGGTGATAGTAATCCAGTACAAGCTGTTGCACTTAATAATTATTTATATTTACAAGCAAATGATGGCATAAATGGTCAAGAACTCTGGAGGTCAGATGGTACAGAAGGGGGTACAGTAATGGTAAAAGATATAAATCCATCAGGAGATTCATACCCGTCAGGCTTAACAGTGATGGGCGGTAACATATATTTTGAAGCAACAGACGGTGTACATGGATACGAACTGTGGAAATCAAATGGCACTGCAGAAGGTACAGTGATGGTGAAAGATATTTTTGACGGAGAAGATAGCTCCCCGTCTAACTTTACAGCTGCTGGTAATATTTTGTACTTTAGAGCTGTAGATTTAGCTCACGGTAGTGAACTCTGGAAAACAGACGGTACAACCGCAGGTACTGTACTTGTTGGTGATATATATGAAGGCTCAAATGGTTCTTCACCTAGTCGTATAAATGTTTTTGGAGATAAGTTATTATTTAGAGCTGAGGGTAGATATATTGATAGAGAGTTGTACTCAGTATTGATTGATACAGATGTTGCACCCACCCCAACTCCAACACCCCGACCAATCAGTGGCCCAACAGGAGGTGGCTCATCAGGACTATCAGTATCACAACTACAAAAGATATTTGGAACTGCTCTAACAGGTACATCACAAAGTACAGTGCTAAG